>JAKSBY010000606.1 GCA_022360855.1 Sphingomonadales bacterium
GCCGACGAGGCCCTGGACGAGATCGAGGCCCGGCGAACGTCGTTGATCATCGGCCTCGGGCTCGCGATCGCCGCACTCGCCGCGGTCATGCTTCTGGTCTGGCGCCACGGCGCCTCGGTCCGTGTGGCGCGGCTCGCCGCCGAACAGGCGGCGCTGGCCGAAGAACAGACCCGGCTCTCCACCTTTCTGCAGGCGCTTGCCGACGCCCAACCAACGGCGGTTCTGGCGCTCGATGGCGAGGGCCGCATCGTGTTCGCCAATGCCATGGCCGGCGAATTAGCGGGCGCGGATGCCGACGCACTGACGGGCAAGACCCTGGCCGCGGCACTTGGGCCGGCCAGGGCAGGCGCGCTCGAGGCCGATCAGGCACAAGCGCGCGCCGGCGGCGCGGCTTCGAAAACCCTGACGTTTACCGAAGGCGACCGGACCGCCACCTTCAAGGCGGATCATTTGCCTCTCGAGGGCGGCGCGGCGCGCAGTCTTCTGGTCCTGAACGACCTGAGCGCCGTCGTCGAGGCTCGGGAGCGCCGCGAGGCGGTCTTCCGTCAGCTCATCGAGACCGTGTTGTCGCTCATCGATTCGCGCGATCCCCACGCCGCCGAACAGTCCAAGCGCGTGGCGATTGTCGGCAAGGCCATCGCCGACTCGCTGGGTCCCGACGATAACGATGCGGAGGTCGTGGAGCTGGCCGGCTCGCTCCTCAATCTCGGGAAGCTCTTCGTCCCGGCGGAGCTTTTGACCAGGCAGGATCGGCTGTCCGACGAAGAACTCCTTAAGGTGCGCACCGCCATGCAGGCGACCCACGACCTTTTGGACAATATTCCATTTGAGGGCCCGGTCGTCGAGACCCTGCGGCAGGCGCAAAAGCCACCGGCCGATCTTGAGGAGATGTTGCCGACCGCGCGTATCCTGGCCGTTGCCAACGCCTTTGTCGCCATGATCAGCGCGCGGGCGCATCGGCCCGGCCTCGACGTAGACACAGCCCTGGCCGCGCTCAACGCCGAAGCCGGCACCCGTTTCGACCGCAAACCCATCGCGGCGCTTGCGCATATCCTGGACAATCAGGGCGGGCGCGAACGCTGGGCGCATTTTTGGGATCAGTCCGGGAGTTCCGACAGGTAGAGCCGATCGGCGGCCTTGCGGGCAAAGCGCAGGAGCTGGCTCTTGCGGCGGCTGCCATTCATGGCGACGGTCGCGCATTCGCGAATTATCGCGCCACCGAACTGGTCGGCGACGATGACGCCGGTGCGTTCCGGCAGGCACGTCTCATCATTGAACAGCTGATGCGGGAACCGCTCCGAAACCGCGAAGTAAAAACAATCGCAGTAGTCGAGATATTCCGGCCATTTGGCGTCGGCGCGAAAGTCGGCGACCGAAGATTTGACCTCGACGATGGCCACCAGGCCGGAACGGTCGACCCCGGCTAGATCGGCGCGGCGGCCATTGCCGAGATTGAACTCGCTCAACACGGCAAACCCCATATGGCGGAGCAGCCGCGCCGCGCCCTGGGTCAACGCCTGGGTATCGCGCGCCTCAACGGTGTCGGTGCCGTGCAGGTCCGTCATCGGCGCAGTGTATCGCGCCGGATCGGCCATGCAAGGCAAATGAGAACAAATCAGAAACAGCTTGGCGTTGCTTTTGGCGGCCTTCGCTAGCTGAGCGCCTTTGCCACAACGCTTGTCAGGCGCTCGTTCAGGCGCTTGCCGCTGGCTCCGCCATTGCCACGGATACGATTACCGAAGACCGTATCCATCGCTTTCATGTGCACGTCCAGGGCGTCGTGCGATACCTCAAGCCGGTCGTTCTTTACGTGCCGCAGATAGGCGCACAGCGACGTGCCGATATCGGTCATCAGCGGATAGCCGAAGCTCGTCCCCATCCCTTTGATGTTGTGCGAAATGCCGTAGATCTCGTCGAGCAAGGAATCCGGGTCGTCGCCTTCCCGGAGCTTTTCAATCAACGATCTGATGGTGGCGAGCGCTTCGGTCGTCCACTGGACGTAGGTCTCTTCAAGTTCGTCTTTCGGATCGGACACATGCGCTACCGGTCGCCCGCCCTCCGCTGGGCCCAAGCAGCCTAACAAGCGCGTGGTTAACATTCTCTTTCCGGCCGGCCGTTGAGCGGAAGGCGTCACCGGGCTGGCACGATCAGAAGGAGTGGTCCTGATAGAACAGGTGGCGGCCGAACTGGGCGGTGGCGACGAGCTCGTTGCGCCATGCCGGGTCCACATAGGTGGCGTGATAGTGGGTCGCCGACTGGGTCAGATCCTCCCAGTAGCCGGCCGCGGCGGCATAGCCGACCAGCATCGCCTGGCGCCAGGCTTCAACTTCCTTGGCATTGTCGGAAAGGCCGTCGCAGGCGAAGGAGAACTGGCAACGATGCCGGCGATGTTCGTTTTGGAACACAACGCCGCAGATTGTGTTGGGATAACGCTGGTCCTTGACCCGGTTGAGGACGACATGGGCAACCGCCAGCTGACCCTCGATGGGCTCGCTGCGCGCTTCAAAATAGATCGCCTGTGCGAGACAGGTGTGCTGATTTGAGACGGAGGCGGGGACCCACTGATCGAGCGCCGTAACCAGCTCGCCGAGAGTTGGTTGTTCGACCGAGACCGCCTCGACCGGCGCCTTGGGGGCGGCGGAAGCAACGGACTCCGGGACCGACGCCTGCCGTTCCGGTAGAATCAACGGCAGCGCAATCGCGGCAACGAAAAGACCGATAAAGACTCTATGCATAATGCCGATGCCCTCATCAAATCCGTCAACGTCCTTCTCCCAGCAAATTCCGTGCCAGGAGTCGAAAGACCCGCTCAAACAAGCGGATCTCGTGTCCCTATCCCCAATTTCCTTGTTTCAGGAGGCCGGATCAGCATCTTGCCTGTGCTGGTTCCGAATATCGCCGGGCGCCAATAACCCTTACACAACAAAGGGTTGGCATATCTCCCAACCCTGTACTGGCCGTTTGGCGACCTCCTGAGACGGTTTAAATAGGGTTCGGTAACAAAATGTCAACCAAATTCTTTAATCCCGGGTTAACCATAACCTGCGGGTCGGTTGCGGGCCTGGGGCGGTATCGGCGGCTTCACACTTCCTTGAAGCCACCGGAGGCGGCGGCAAAAACGCTTGCCATCGGAACCCCTGCCGGGCCATAGCAGAGGCCGATTTGGCGAACCGCGGAGAGAACGAAACATGAGATCGTTAGGGGCACTGACGCTGACAATTGCGTTTGTTTTTTCACCGATTGCCGCAGGCGTCGCGGGCGACCGCGACACCGCGCTGGACGCGGCGATTGGCGGCGGCCACCGGCCGGCGGAACACAAGGCGCGCGATGTCTATCGCCATCCTTACGAGACCTTGCGGTTCTTCAAGCTGGAGCCGGGCCTGAGCGTCGCCGAGATCTGGCCCGGCGGCGGCTGGTACACCCACATCCTTGCCCCCTATTTGGCCGAGAGCGGCAATCTCATCCTGGTCGGTTTCAACGTCTCGGCGCCGAGTGAACGCGAGCGGAAGCGTCTGGACATGTACCGCACCTGGATGGCGGAGCAGCCGGAGGTCTATGGCACGATGACGTTGGCCGACTTCAATGCCAATGACGACGACATCGCGCCGGCCGGCTCGCTCGACAGGGTCTATACCTTCCGCAATCTGCATAACTGGACCGCCGGCGGCTATGCGGATGTGGCGTTCCGCGCCTTTTTCAAGGCGCTCAAGCCCGGCGGCTATCTCGGGCTTGTGGATCATCGCCTCGATGAGGCCGACGCGGCCGACCACCGCGACGGCTACGTCAAGCCGAGCTATGCCATCGCGCTGGCCGAGGCTGCCGGTTTCGAATTCGCCGGCTCCTCCGAGGTCAACGCCAATGCCAAAGACACCAAGGACCATCCGGCCGGCGTCTGGACCCTGCCGCCGAGGCTCCGGCGCGCCAAGGAGGATCCGCCGGAGGTCACCGCCGGCTATGTCGCGATCGGCGAATCCGACCGTATGACTCTGTTGTTCAGGAAGCCCGAGGGCTGATCCGGATCAGCGCCGCTCCAAGGTAACGAAGTCGAAGGCCGGCGTCTCCGCATTACCGGGACCGGGCGCGCGCGCCGTCTCGCGCCACTGGCCCGCGTCGATCTCGGGAAAGAACACGTCACCCTCCGGCGCGTCGGCCACTTCGGTCAGATAGATGCGATCCACCTGCGCCAGCGCCTCGGCATAGATCTCGGCGCCGCCAATCACCATCGCTTCGGCCGCGCCGTCGTCTTCCGCCAGGGCCAGGGCCGTTCCAAGGCTGGCGACGACGCTGGCGCCATCGGCCTGGAAATCCGGGTTGCGGCTAATCACGATATTGTGTCGCCCTTGGAGCGCCTTTCCGATGGACTCATGGGTGCGCCTGCCCATGATGATGGGCTTGCCCATGGTCAGCGCCTTGAAATGGCGGAGGTCGGCGGGAAGGTGCCAGGGGAGCGCGCCGGCGCGGCCGATGACACGGTTTTTTCCGACCGCGGCGATCAGGGAGACGATCATGCTTTTGCCACAATCTTGTTCAAAGTGTGATGGCTCGGTCTCTACCGAAGGGGGATGTTCATGATCAAGTCATTCCTTTGTGCGTGCCTCTGTGTCGGCGGGCTGATTTTGGCATTGCCGGCCGCGGCCGGCGCGTCGTCGAGCCTCGTGATCACCATCGAAGTCCAAGGCGATGCGTGCACCGACCAGGCGCGACAAAAGGGCAAGGAACGGCAGTTTTCCCCGGCGCCGGGCCTTGGCGGCCGGTCTGATGCCAAACGGCCGAAAAGCAAGGTGATCCCGGGCCTGCTGATCTAAGGCCCGCCGGCCCAAGATTCGCTGCTATTTTTCGGAAGGCTCCATTCCTGGGGCGGGGCTTCTTGTTTTCGCCGCAATCCCCGCTTACATCGACTCTGGGTTTGAGGAGTAGCCTGAATGCGTCGCGCCGTTCTTTGTCTTATCACTGGAATTGCTTTCGCCCTGCCCGCCCAGGCCGGCCCGGAAAAGAGCTGGACCCTGGATCAGGAGACCATCGACCGGCTGCTGACCGAACAGGCGGCCCAGGAAGCCAAGGAGCAGGGCCTGGACGGTGACCGCGAGGCGGCGGCCGGCTACCGGCTGCCCGGCGCGCCCTATCTGCCGAAAGACCGCTACGGCGATTACCTGCCGCAGTTCACCATCGGCCCGCAATTCGAGAAATTCGAAGGCGACTACGATTATGCCGGCGACTGCGACCGGTCGGGCCGCACCAGGAACAGCTGCTATCTGCGGATGTTCCGAATCCGCCAGGGTGATTTCTACGCCACCGACGATCTGTTCTGGCGCCAGACGATTCCGCTGGAAGAATGAGGCCCGCTGGGGGAATGACGCGAACCTAAACCGCGACCTCGGCCCTGATATGCGGGTGCGGGTCGTAGTCCAAGAGCTCGAAATCCTCGTAGCGGAAATCGAATAGCGACGTCACCTCCGGGTTGAGCCGCATGCGCGGCAGGGCGCGCGGGGTGCGCGCCAATTGCGCATCGGCTTGCTCCAGATGGTTGGAATAGAGGTGGGCGTCGCCGAAGGTGTGTACGAAGTCGCCCGGCTCGAGCCGGGTCACCTGCGCCACCATCAGGGTCAACAGCGCATAGGAGGCGATGTTGAAGGGCACGCCGAGAAACACGTCCGCCGAGCGCTGATAGAGCTGGCAGGAAAGCCGGCCGTCGGCGACGAAGAACTGAAACAGGCAATGGCACGGCGGCAGCGCCATCCTGTCGACGTCCGCCACGTTCCAGGCCGAGACGATGAGCCGGCGGGAGTTCGGACTGGTGCGGATTTCCTCCACCACCTGCGCGATCTGGTCGATGGTGCCGCCGTCCGGCGTCGGCCAGGAGCGCCACTGAGCGCCATAGACCGGACCGAGATTGCCGGCGTCGTCGGCCCATTCATCCCAGATCCTGACGCCGTTTTCGTTTAGGTATTTGATGTTGGTGTCGCCGGCCAAAAACCACAGCAATTCGTGAATGATGGACTTCAGATGCAGCTTCTTGGTGGTCACCAGCGGGAAGCCCTCGGCGAGGTTGAACCGCATCTGGTGGCCGAACACCGCATGGGTGCCGGTGCCCGTCCGGTCGCCCCGGACTATGCCCTCGTGGCGGACGCGCGCGAGCAGGTCGAGATACTGTTGCATGACCTCCAAACTAGCCGATCCGGCGCCGGCCGCAAGGGATGAGTTTTTCTGATTTGCCCCACTAGAAATCATGCTCGGGGGCGGCTCGCAAATCAGACATAATGGATGGATGGTAAGGGAGAATAAAGATGCGCATCTACGGTGATTCCCGCAGCGGAAATTGTCTCAAGGCAAAATTCACCGCCGGCTGCCTTGGGATTGCCTACGAATGGCGGGAAGTCGACATCATGACCGGCGCCTGCCGGACGCCCGCGTTCCGCAAGCTCAATCCCGCCGGTCAGGTACCGGTCTTGGAACTTGATGACGGCCGTACGCTGGCCCAGTCAAACGCCATCATGCTCTATCTCGCCGAGGGCAGCGCGCTTATTCCGTCAGACAAATTTGCTCGCGCGAAGATGCATGAGTGGCTGTTTTGGGAACAGCACAGACACGAAAAAACCATCGCGGAGTTGCGCTTTCAAAGGCTTCTGCTTGGGAAGCGTGACGACGAGTTGGAGCCCGAACGCGTGGCGGGAGGGCGCGCGGCCCTGGATCTCATGAACACCCATTTGTCGGAAAACAACTACTTTGTCGGCGAAGCGCTCGGCCTGGCCGACATCGCGCTCGTGGCCTACACTCGCTGGGCCGACGAGGCCGGTTTCGATCTGGCTGGCTGGCCCGCGGTCGATGCCTGGGTCACGCGAATCGAGAGCGATCTGGGGATCGGCGGCTAATCGATCCCCCGTCCCACGCCGCGAAACTAACCCATCCTCCAATTGTCGCAGGCAACAAAGCATGGGATTAGGAGCCCCATGAAATTTTTTGTCTTGGGTAACAAAAAATCATGCCCTGCAATCGGCCGGCAGGCGGGGCAGAGTGGCGAGGGGGTGGAGGAGGACGCAGATGCGCATATACGGAGATTCCCGCAGCGGCAATTGCCTCAAGGTCAAATTCACGGCCGACCATCTGCGCCTGGGCTACGACTGGCAGGAGATCGACATCATGACCGGCGCCTGCCGCGCCGAAGAGTTCCAGAAACTCAATCCCGCCGGCCAGGTGCCCGTGATCGAGCTCGACGACGGCCGCACGCTGGCCCAGTCAAACGCCATCATGCTTTACCTGGCCGATGGCAGCCGGCTGATCCCGCGGCGGCGCTATGAGCGCGCCAAGATGTGGGAATGGCTGTTCTGGGAGCAGTACAGCCACGAGCCGACCATCGCCGTTCTCAGATTCCAGAAACAGTTCCTCAAGACGCCCGACGACGAGCTCGACCCGAAGAAGGTCGATGGCGGCCGGGCGGCGCTGAAGCTGATGGACGACCATCTTGCAAAGAACGACTATTTCGTCGGTGGGCGGCTCAGCCTTGCCGACATAGCTCTTGTTGCTTATACGCGCTGGGCCGACGAAGCCGGCTTCGACCTGGCCGGCGCCCCCGACGTCGCGGCCTGGGTTGCGCGCATCGAGGACGAACTCGGAATCACCGGCTAGCTTATCTTCGCATCCCAGTAGGGCGGGTCGCCGAAGCGGCCCGATAAATGGTCGATCAGCGCGCGCACCTTGGCCGAGAGGTGCCGGTTCGGCGGATAGACCGCCCAGATGCCGGCGGTCGGCGGCGCCCATCCCGGCAGGACGGGTGTCAGGGCGCCCGCAGCCATCGCCTCGGCGACGATAAAGGTCGGCAGACGGGCGATGCCGAGCCCGTCGACCGCGGCGCGCAGGATGAGATCGCCATTATTGGCGGCAAAGCTGCCCGGCACCTGGACCACCGTCTCCTCGCCGGTGGCGCTCTTGAGCGGCCAGCCACGCGCCTGCCGCTCGTGGCGGTAGTGAAGCCCGGCATGGCGCGTCAGGTCGTCGGGCGTCTGCGGCGTGCCGTGCCGGGCGAGATAGCCGGGCGCGGCGCTCAGGATCATCCTCGAGTCCGCGAGCTTTCTGGCGATCAGGCTGGAATCGGCAAGCGCGCCGATACGGATCACCAGGTCATAACCTTCCTCGACCACATCGACAAAGCGGTCCGCCAGATCCACATCCAGCGCCAGCTTGGGATGGGCATTGAGGAAGTCGCAGAGCGCCGGCCCGAGATGCTGGATGCCGAAGGTCAGGGGCGCGTTGATCTTGAGCCGGCCCTTGATTTCCGCCGACAGCGCCGAGACCGCATTGTCGGCCTCCTCGAGCTCCTCCAGAACGCGCCGGGTACGCTCGAGATAGGCGCGGCCGGCGTCGGTCAGGCTGACCCGTCGCGTGGTGCGGTAGAGGAGCTTGACCCCCAACGACTCTTCCAAGGCCGAGACCTGCTTGGAGACCACAGATTTCGACATGCCGAGCCCCTCGGCCGCGCGGGAGAAATTCTCGGTTTCGGCGACCCGCTGAAAGACGGTCAGGGCGGTCAGCTTATCCATCCGATTATCCCCCTTAAGAGAACAGTTGCTCCGGTTCTCGCACGATTGTTGGCATCGGTAAACGGGTACGCGTGGCAGCGTCGGTGGGGCCCTGCTTTAATTCTTAAGCATTTGCGCTTATATTAAAGAGGCCGGTTCGCCGGCTATGGCAATAAACGGTGCGTGCAATAGGCATGACGGACCCGGGGGCGGTACCCGGCGCCTCCACCACATGCCGCGGGATCGAGCATCAGGTTTTCCGCGGTATCTGTGGGGGCGAAACAGGATCGACGTGTGCTGAAAGACGTTGCTTTTTGCCCGGTATGACACCGCCGTGATGGGTCGAACTCACAAATGCCAATGATAATGAGGCATTCGCTCTTGCTGCCTAATCCTGGCTAACGCCTAGATTGGACACCAGCTCATAGAGCGCGGCTCGGAGGGCGCCGGGCAACAGAAGCCCTCCACTCTCTTTTTTCGACTATGTCGGCTCTGTACCGGCCCACTCCCCCACCCGGCCACCCACGGGATGGTATGCTCATGGGTGGTCGGGTGGGGGAGTGGGCCGGTACAGAGCCGGTACAGCCGCAACCTCCCTTTCCGCTCGCATGCCCCGGAAATCCGGGTTATAACGCTGGATTAGGCGGGCGCGCCGGCGGGGGGCTGATGGCCCGGCGGCTTGCGGGTGGTTGAAGACGCGAGGACCATGAGCGAAGACGACATTGATTATGACGGGCTGGTGCAGGGCGCGCTCCTCGGCGTCGTGCGGCAGATTCTCGATACCATCGCCTGCCAGGGCGGGCTTCCCGGCGAGCATCATTTCTATATCGGCTTTCGTACCCGCGACGAGGGCGTCGTCCTGCCTTCGGCCATGCGCGAGCGCTATCCGGACGAGATGACCATCGTGCTCCAGCACAGATATTGGAATTTGCAGGTCTTCGACGATCGCTTCGAGGTCGATCTCAGCTTTAATCAGAAGCGCGAGCATCTGGTCATTCCGTTCCGGGCGATTACCGGGTTTGTCGATCCGTCGGTGCAGTTTGCGCTGCAGTTCCAGGATCATATGGGCGCCGTCGGCGAAGCGGCGGATCTCGCGTCCATCGAGACCTCGGTGCCGGCGACCCTGTCGGATGCGCAGCAGTCCGCGGAAGCCAACGTCAAGTCCGATGGCCTTCCGGACGGGGACCCGGGCGACGAGACGGGCAAGGTGGTGACCCTGGACGCATTCCGGAAGAAACGCTCCAGCTAGCGCACCACAGAATTCTTCATACGAAAGGATGCCGACATGACTGATGTAAAAGTCAGGGTCGAACGCGACACATTTGGCGAGTTGGAAGTGCCGGCCGACCGCTACTGGGGCGCGCAGAGCCAGCGGTCGATCCAGAACTTCCCCATCGGCATCGAGACCATGCCTGTGCCGGTGATCCGCGCGCTCGGCGTCGTCAAACAGGCCGCCGCGCGCGCCAACATGGCGCTGGACAATCTCGACCCCGCCGTCGGCAACGCCATCGTCGAGGCTGCGGAGGACGTGATCGAAGGGCGGCTCAACGCGCATTTTCCGTTGGTCGTGTGGCAGACCGGCTCGGGCACGCAATCCAACATGAACGCCAACGAGGTGATCGCCAACCGCGCGATCGAGATCCTCGGTGGCGAAATGGGCTCGAAAGACCCGGTCCACCCCAACGACCACGTGAACCGGTCGCAGTCGTCCAACGACACCTTCCCGACCGCCATGCATATCGCCGTCGCGGAGGAGATCACGCATCGCCTGGTGCCGGCGCTTGAACATCTGCATGTCGCGCTTGCCAGGCATGCGGCCGACTTCGAGGATATCATCAAGATCGGCCGCACCCATCTGCAGGACGCGACGCCGCTTACCCTGGGCCAGGAATTCTCCGGCTATGCGGCGCAGGTGAAGAACGGCATCCGCCGGGTCAAGGATACCCTGCCGGCGCTCTACCAGCTCGCCCAGGGCGGCACCGCGGTCGGCACCGGCATCAACTCCAAGCCCGGCTTTGCCGAGAAATTCGCCGAAGAGGCCGCAGCCATCACCGGTCTGCCTTTCGTGACCGCCGAAAACAAGTTCGAGGCGCTCGCCGCCCATGACGCCATGGTCGAGGCCTCGGGCGCGCTCAACGTCCTGGCCGCCAGCCTGATGAAGATCGCGGGCGACATCCGGCTTTTGGGCTCGGGCCCGCGCTGCGGCCTCGGTGAATTGCGCCTGCCCGAGAACGAGCCGGGCTCGTCGATCATGCCGGGCAAGGTCAACCCGACCCAGGCGGAGGCGCTAACGATGGTCTGCGCCCAGGTCATGGGAAACAATATGACGGTGAGCGTCGCCGGATCGAACGGTCATTTCGAGCTCAACGTCTTCAAACCGGTGATCGTCTACAACGTGCTCCAGTCGATCCGCCTGATTGGCGATGCGGCCGTCAGCTTCACGGACAACTGCGTTGCCGGCATCGAGCCCAACGAAACCCGGATCGACGCCCTGATGCGCGATTCGCTGATGCTCGTCACCGCGCTCAATCCGCATATCGGCTACGATAACGCGGCCAAGGTCGCCAAGAAGGCTTATGAGGACGGCACGACCCTCAAAGAGGCCGCCATGGCGCTCGACCTCCTGACCGATGCCCAGTTCGACGAGTGGGTGCGGCCGGAGAACATGGTCGGGCCGAGCAAAAGCTGAGACGCTTCGCAGTCGAGGCGAGTGACTTGAAACGCAGCGTGCTGATCGCCGGCCACCGCACCAGCATCTCACTGGAGCCCGAGTTCTGGGCCGCGCTCAAGAAGATCGCCGGAGACAGCGGCCGGTCGATCAACGACGTCGTGACGGAGATCGACCGCGATCGCGCAACGAACCTGTCGAGCGCTATTCGGGTCCACATCCTGAAGGCACTTCAGGCACGCGC
>JAKSBY010000607.1 GCA_022360855.1 Sphingomonadales bacterium
CGAGGGCGAGACCGGAATCTCGGTGATGGAAAACATCCGCGACGCCGGCTTCGAGGATCTCGCGGCGATCTGCGGCGGCTGCTGTTCCTGCTGTACCTGCCATGTCTATGTGGACGACGCCTGGCTCGGCAAGCTGCCGGCGCAGGAAGAGGACGAGCACGACCTGGTTTCCGAGTCCGAGGTCTACAAGCCCAACTCCCGGCTGTCCTGCCAGATCGAATTCTCCGACGCGTTGGACGGTCTCGCCGTCGAGATTGCGCCGGAAGATGCTTAAGCCTCCTACCCCTTCACCCGCTTCGCTTTGTCCGCCGCGTTGGCGGTCTTGATCTGCTCGCGGATGTTCGTCCAGTCCTCGTCGGTGAGGCTGTCCAGCCGCGCGAACGTGCCGCCATTGGTCAGGCTTTCGCCGCCGTCGATGGCGATCACCTGGCCGGTGAGATAGGCGACCTCGTCGGCCATCAGAAACGCCGCCAGATTGGCCAGCTCGGAATATTCGCCGACCCGGCGCATCGGGTTGTGGTCCATGCGGTGGGCCGAGGCGTCGTCGCCGGACTGCCCGGGATTGAGCCGCTCCCAGGCGCCCTTGGTCGGGAACGGCCCGGGCGCAATCGCGTTCAGCCGGATACCCTTGGGGCCCCATTCCATGGCCAGGCTCTTGGTCATGGTCGCGACGCCTGATTTCGACATGGCCGATGGCACCACATAAGGCGAACCCGACCAGACCCAGGTGACGACGATGGACAAGACGCTCGCCTTATCCCCGGCGGCGATCCAGCGCTTGCCGCAGGCGTTCGTGGTGTAGAAGGTGCCGTGGAAGACGATGCCGGCGATGGCGTCGAACGCGCGCGGGCTCAGATCCTCGGTGCGCGAGATGAAGTTGCCGGCGGCATTGTTGACCAATCCGGTCAGCGGCCCGGCCGCCCATATCTCCGCCACGGCCTCGTCGACCATATCCGGGTCGCGGATATCGACCGCCTGGGTGTGGATGACCGCACCCGTCTTTTCGCGCAGTTCCGCGGCGGTCTCATCGAGCACCGATTTCCGCCGCCCCCAGATCACGACTTCGGCGCCGAGCTCCATGAGGCGCTCGGTCATGGCCCGGCCGAGCCCGGTGCCGCCGCCGGTCACCAGAATTTTCTGCCCCGCCAACAGGTCTTCCGTAAACATGCCCGCTCTCCCGCATTTGATACTTCAAACCCGTTTGATAGCGGCAATTGAGCGCAACCGTTAAATACTTTTTGAGACCTTGCGCCTAAGCTTGCTCCAGCCAACACGCCAGCACGCGACGGGGAGCCAGCGGCCATTCATGTCAGCCGACGTCCGCCATCTTGATGTTACGGGGCTCGTCCCGCCCGACACGCTGATCGAGGTGCGCCGCGGGCTCGACGAGCTCAGCCCCGGCGAGGTCCTCGAGGTGAAGACGACCGATCGCGACGCGGTGCGCAATCTGCCGGCGATCTGCGAATCAAACGGTCACACGCTTCTGATGGCGCGAGAGGAAGAGGACGGCACCCTGACCTTCCAGTTGTCCAAGGGTTAGTCTGAGGATCCGTCTCTTAACTGCCCCCTCACCCTGACCCTCTCCCCGGCAGGGAGAGGGAAGTAGGAGGCTTGCGAGGCCGGACGCCGGGCCGTCGCCGAAGCCGCCACACAATCGCCCTCTCCCCGTGGGGGAGAGGGATGCGGAGGCTTGGCGAGGCCAAGAGCCGAGCCCTACCCGAAGCTGGGTGAGGGGGAGAGCACCTTAATGCCGGGCCACGGTGCCGGCGATCCAGCCGGAGATCAGCGCGATCAGGACGGCGGTCAGACC
>JAKSBY010000059.1 GCA_022360855.1 Sphingomonadales bacterium
CACCGCCGGCGGGCGCACTCACCTGAATCTCTGATGGCGGTGCCGCTGGTACGTCCTCGGTTCGCTCTTCGACAGGCTCAGAGCGAACGGGTTGATCTAGGCCATTGCCCGATGCCTCCGCGCCTTCCAGCGCGCCCGCATTCTCGCCCTCCTCCAGGAGCCAGGCGATGGTCGTCCCCACCGGCACGTCCTCGGCGCCGGCATCGATCAGGATCTTGCCGATCACGCCTTCGTCGACGGCTTCCACCTCCATGGTCGCCTTGTCGGTCTCGATCTCGGCGATCACATCGCCGGCGGAGACAGTGTCGCCCTCCTTGACCAGCCACGAGGCCAGATTACCGACCTCCATGGTCGGCGACAGGGCAGGCATGAAGATTTCAACTGGCATATCTCTTCCCGTTCTCTCCATTGTCACCCGCCGACTTGATCGGCGGGTCCATGATGCCGAGGCCCGGCTCTCGGGCAGGATGGATTCGCCGGTCAAGCCGGCGAATGACAGTTTATGGTCCTACTCCCGATAACACACCGCCTTGGCGGCCTTGACGATGTCGTCGGCCGAAACCAGCCAGAGCTGTTCCAGATTGGCGGCGTAGGGCGTCGGCGTGTCTTCGTTGGTGACGCGGGTCACGGGCGCGTCGAGCCAGTCGAAGGCATCCTCCATCAGCCGCGCCGAGACTTCCGAGGCCACCGAGCATTGCGGCCAGCCCTCCTCGGCGATAACGCATCGGTTGGTCTTCTGTACCGAGGCAATGACGGTATCCATATCCAGCGGGCGAATGGTGCGGAGATCGATCACCTCCGCCGAAATGCCTTCCTCGGCTAGCTTGTCGGCGGCCTGCAAGGCCCAACCCACGGCAATGGTGTAGCTGACGATGGTCACATCCGTGCCCGCGCGCGCGATGCGAGCCTTGCCGATGGGAAGCACCCAATCGTCGAGCTTGGGCACATCGAAGCTCTCGCCGTAGAGGATCTCGTTTTCCAGGAAAACCACCGGGTTGGGATCGCGGATCGCGGCCTTGAGCAAGCCCTTGGCGTCCGCCGCCGAATAAGGCGCGATCACCTTCAGCCCCGGCACCGCCGAATACCACGGCGCGTAGTTCTGGCTATGCTGCGCGGCGACCCGCGCCGCGGCGCCGTTGGGGCCGCGGAAGACGATGGGCACGCGGATTTGCCCGCCCGACATATAGCGGGTCTTGGCCGCCGAGTTGATGATCTGGTCGATCGCCTGCATGGCGAAGTTAAAGGTCATGAACTCGACGACGGGCTTCAAGCCCGCAAAGGCCGCGCCGACGCCGACGCCGGCAAAGCCGTGCTCGGTGATCGGCGTGTCGATCACACGGACGGCGCCGAACTCATCGAGCAAGCCCTGAGTCACCTTATAAGCGCCCTGATACTCGGCAACCTCCTCGCCCATGACGAAGATCTTGTCGTCGGCGCGCATCTCCTCGGCCATGGCGTCACGCAGCGCTTCGCGCACCGTCTGCTTGACGAATTCCGTGCCCGCCGGGATCTCGGGATCGTCGGCAGCGGCCGCCACCTTGCGCTGCGGCAGTTCGATGATTTCGGCGGAAGGCTGTTCAGGCGGGGCTTCGGCGGCAGCGGCCGGAGCCTCGGCGGGCGGCGGCGTCGCGGCCGCGCCCTCCAAAGCGCCGGCGTCCTCGCCTTCCTCCAGAAGCAGCGCGATGGGCGTGTTGATGGGCACGTCCTCGGTGCCCTCGGCGATCAGGATCTTGCCGACGGTGCCCTCGTCGACCGCCTCCACCTCCATGGTCGCCTTATCGGTCTCGATCTCGGCCAGGATATCGCCCGAGGCGACCGTATCGCCCTCCTTGACCAGCCACTTGGCCAGATTGCCCACCTCCATGGTCGGCGACAGGGCAGGCATGAGGATTTCGATCGGCATGGCCCTACTCCTCGATCAGGATTTCGGTGTAGAGCTCGGCGGCGTCGGGTTCCGGGCTGTTCTTGGCGAATTCGGCGGCTTCCGCCACCTCCGCCTTGACCTCCACGTCGATGGCCTTGATCTCGTCTTCGGTGGCGTGGCCGCCTTCGAGCATATGGCTCTTCAGCCCCTCGATCGGGTCGCGGTGCTCCCGCATGTCCTTGACCTCTTCCTTGGAGCGGTACTTCGCCGGGTCGGACATGGAATGGCCGCGATAGCGATACGTCTTCATTTCCAGGATCACCGGCCCCTCGCCGGCACGCACCGCCGGGATGTAATCCTCGGCCGCCTGGCGCACGGCAAGCACGTCCATGCCGTCGATCTGATAGCCCGGAATGCCGAAGGAGGCGCCGCGGCTGCACAGGTCCGTCGCCGTGGTGGCGCGGGCCACCGAGGTGCCCATGGCGTATTGGTTGTTCTCAATCACATAGACCACGGGCAGCGACCACAGCTTGGCCATGTTGAAGCTCTCGAACACCTGGCCCTGATTGGCGGCACCGTCGCCGAAATAGGTCAGGCAGATATTGTCGGTCTTGTTGTATTGCGCGGCGAAGGCGATGCCTGTGCCGAGCGAGACCTGGGCGCCGACGATGCCGTGGCCGCCATAAAAACCGTGGTCGGTGGAGAACATGTGCATCGAGCCGCCCTTGCCCCGGGAGATGCCGCCGGAACGGCCCGTGAGCTCGGCCATCACGTCCTTGGGATCGATGCCGCAGGCGATCATGTGGCCGTGGTCGCGGTAGCCGGTGATGACGCCGTCGCCCTCCTTCATGGCCGTCTGCAGGCCGACGACAACCGCTTCCTGGCCGATATAGAGATGGCAGAAGCCGCCGATCAGGCCCATGCCGTACATCTGGCCCGCCTTTTCCTCGAAGCGGCGGATCATCAGCATCTGGCGGTAGAACTCGAGAAGCTCGGTCTTGGAGGCCGCGTAAAGGGCCGGTGTTTTGCCGGTTGTCGATTTCCGACTGGATTGCGCTTTGGCCATGCTCGTCCCCAATGACTTAAAGGACCCTCGCAGGAGCCCGATCTCGGCGCGCCAGACTCACCGAATGGCGTTACCGATTGGAAACCATGGCCCCGCGGATTCTTGTCTGCTTTTTGTATGGGTTCCGGCACGCTTTTGCCACTGAAAAAACGCCCCGAGAGCGGTCAGTGGTCGATGAAGATCACCACATCTTGTGCATGGACGAAACCGAGCATTTCGCGTGCCGCCTGATCGAGCCGGTCGCGGTCCATGGCCTTGGGGTCCATGAGTGCCACACGCGCCTCAAGCGCGGCACGCTCCTCGGCCAAGGCGCGCGCCTGCGGAGCGATCTCCGCGATCTCCCGGTCAAGGCGCTTCAAGGCCAAGAGCCCGTAATTGCCGTGCACCGTGTGGTAGCCGAAATAAAAGCAGGCCGCGAGCGCCAGGGTCGGGCCCAAGGCCCGGTTGAGACGATGCTTAAGCGGCGTGATGACGCGCATGGCCGGAGAGAATCACGACCGAGTCCCAGCGTCAAGCAGAAAAGTCTTTGGATTCAATAAGATTCCAAAGAGTTCTGGAGTCAGGAATCAGCATATCGGGCATGGCGCTCTAAAATTGGTCGCCTTAGTCGCTATATCCGGAGAGTGATTGGCAACACCTATTTTAGTGACAGTTACTTTTTTAAAGATTGACTTGACTATCCATTTGTTTTTAAATCGAAAATAAAAAGGTAACTGTCATGGAAATAGAAACATGAGCCGAGTTGCCCGCATCGTCGTTCCCGATTGCCCGCACCACGTCATCCAGCGCGGCGTGCGACGGATGGAGACGTTTTTCGGCGCTTCGGACTACCGCGCCTATCTGGATCTGCTCGCGACGCACTGCGCAAATGCCGGGGTCCAGATATGGGCCTACTGCCTGATGCCCAACCATGTGCATCTGATCCTGGTGCCGGACAGCGAGGATGGCCTGGCCAAAGCCATGAGCGCGGTTCATCGTCGCTATGCCACACGCATCAACCGCCGCGAAGACTGGTCCGGCCATCTTTGGCAAGAACGATTTCATTCCTTCTCTATGGATGAGCGGCATCTGCTGATCGCTGCACGTTACGTGGAGCTCAATCCAGTACGCGGCAACTTGGTCGGCCGACCCCAAGACTGGCAATGGTCAAGTGCCGCGGCGCATCTAAAGGGCCGCTCGGACGGTGTTGTCGCGGTAGAGCCGCTGCTCAAGCGCGTTCCCGATTGGCGCCGATTCCTGGACCAGGGGATTAGCGAGCAGGAAGCCGAAGCGGCGATCAAGCATGTCCGCCTGGGCCGCCCCCAAGGCTCGAAGGCGTTTCTCGACGGCCTGGAAAAACAACTGGGCCGGTCGCTGCGCCCGAAGAAACGGGGGCCGAAGCCCGCCTCCTCGCAATAAGCTATTTCGATGACAGTTACTTTTTTATTCCCGGTTTATAAACAATTGCTTAGAAAAAATTTGACCAAAAAAGGTAACTGTCACCGAAATAGAGCAGGCTAAGATTTTAGGATCGAACGGCCGGCGTATTCGGCGACCGAGCCGAGCTGCTCTTCGATGCGGATGAGCTGATTGTATTTGGCGAGGCGGTCGGAGCGGGCCAGGGAGCCGGTCTTGATCTGGCCGCAGTTGGTGGCGACCGCGAGATCGGCGATGGTGGCGTCTTCGGTTTCACCCGAGCGGTGTGACATGACCGCGGTCATCTTCGCCCGGTGCGCCATCTCCACCGCCTCGAAGGTCTCGCTCAAAGTGCCGATCTGGTTGACCTTGACCAGGATCGAGTTCGCGACACCCTCGTCGATTCCACGGGCGAGCCGGGCCGGGTTGGTAACGAAGAGGTCGTCGCCGACGAGCTGGACACGGCCACCAATGGCATCCGTCAGGGCCTTCCAGCCCTCCCAGTCGTCTTCCGCCATGCCGTCTTCGATGGAGAGGATCGGATAGTCGGCGACCAGCGCGGCCCAATAGGCCGCCATCTCCTCGGAGGAGAGCGATTGGCCCTCCCCTTTGAGCTCGTATCTGCCGCCTTTGAAGAACTCGGTGGAAGCCGCATCCAATGCCAGCATCATGTCGTCGCCGATTTTGTAGCCGGCGTCGCCGACCGCCGAAACGATGAGATCGAGCGCGGCGCGGCTCGAGGCCAGGTCCGGCGCGAAACCACCCTCGTCGCCGACATTGGTATTGAGGCCCTGCGCCTTGAGCCGGGCTTTCAGCGCGTGAAACACCTCCGAGCCCGCGCGCACCGCCTCGGCCAGGCTCGCCGCGCCCACGGGCATGATCATGAACTCTTGGATATCGATGGGGTTGTCTGCGTGTTCGCCGCCATTGACGATGTTCATCATCGGCACCGGCAACACGCGCGCCATGGGCCCGCCGAGATAGGCATAGAGCGGCTGGCCAACCGAATCCGCGGCCGCCTTGGCGATGCCGAGACTGACCCCGAGGATGGCGTTGGCGCCGAGCCGGCTTTTGTTTTCGGTGCCGTCGAGCTCGCGCATGATGCGGTCAATCTCCACCTGGTCGGTGGCGTCGAGGCCAATCAGCGCGTCGAACAGCTCGGTATTGACCGCCTCCACCGCCTTCAAGACGCCCTTGCCGCCATAGCGGGCGTCGCCGTCCCGCAATTCCACCGCCTCATGGGCGCCGGTGGACGCACCCGACGGCACCGCGGCGCGGCCAAAACCGCCGTCTTCGAGGATCACGTCCACCTCCACCGTGGGATTGCCGCGGCTGTCGAGAATCTCGCGGGCCTGCAAATCGAAAATGGTGCTCATGGGGGCTGCCTCCGGGATGGCGGGTCGAGCGCCTGAATAGCGGCTCGGCCCCGGCCGCTCAAGCCCGGATTAGGCAAAAAGGCCGGCGTCGACCGGCGGCTCCGGCGCGGGGCGGAAGCGGCGCTGCGGACTGCCATCGACGAGCGCGACCATGGCCTCGCCTTTCTTGGTGATAAAGAAACGCCCGGCCGGCGCGCCGGAGACGAAGCGCGCGAGCCCCTGCCGCTCCAAGGTCCGGTGACTGACCAGATTGCGAATCTTCTGGCTCAGCCGGTCGCCGCGGCCCGAGGCGAGCGGCTCACGGTCCTCGGCATCCGGGCGGATCGTGAGCCGGATCAGGGGCGCCAGCTCGGATACGGAGACCCCATCGCGGAACCGGGCGATCACGGTCAGAGCCGGCACCACCAAGTCGGATTCATGGGTCGCCATGGTTGTCTTTCGCCTTATTTTGTGGTTCATCTCTCCGCAACCACAAAATATAGCATATCATGCCCCAAACCCCCAAGAGGAATCCCGCGTGCCGAGACGCCTCAAGCCGCATATGCACCGGATCGAGTTCGCCCAGCTTCTCGAGGCGGTGCAAACGTCGCGGCCACGCCACTTCCTCGAATGGGGGGCCGGCGGGTCGACCGCGGCGCTCCTCGCCGCCTGCCCGTTTATAGAGCGCTTTATCTCCGTCGAGCATGACGCGAAGTGGGCGGACGTCGTGACGTCGTCCATTGATGATCCGCGGCTCGAGCTCCATCTCCGCCAGCCCGCCGAGCCCGAGCCGCCGGCGCCGCTGATCTACTTTCAGGGCGGCAGGCGCGACCGCTGGCGCAAGCGGGCCGAAACAGACCCGGCGCTTCTGGCCGACTACGCGGCCTTGCCCGCCGGTCTCGGCATCATCTTCGACTTTGTGCTGGTGGACGGCCGCGCGCGCAGCTTCTGCGCCCACGCGGGTTGGGAATTGCTCCGCCCGGGCGGCACCTTGGCCCTGCACGATGCGCAACGGCCGGAATACCGCGCGACACTCGAGAAGCTGGGGGCGCCCGAGTTCCTCACGCCGTGGAAGCGCGGACAGATTTGCTTGCTCAGAAAGCCGCAGGCCTAAATGGCTCGCCGCATGCTCTCGGCCATGCTATGGTTAACGCCAAGTGGGACAAACCCGCGCATTCTCAGGCAAACATCAACCGACACTCTTGCATTCGGTTCCTAAAGGGGGGGAGCGAAAATGCCTACTTTTAACAAGTCGCTGGCTATCGCATCGGCGTTCGCCGGCGGACTGTTCATCGCGGCGCAAGCGGCGGCCGTCCCGGTTATCATTCAAGGAGTCGGCGACGACCATTTGGCGTGGGAGGCGGAGATCGGCGCGATCACCGACCCGGATGCGGATCTCAATACGTGGCGCGTCTTAGCGGACGGGTCGGCCAGCGGCGGCTCCGCGCTGGTCGCCGATGCCGAGCCCGGTTCCGGCGACAAGGCATTGGACGAGGGGATCGTGAGCTACAATCTCAAATTCAATACCATCGGCGAATACCAGCTCTATCTCCTGTTCAAGACCGCGACGATTTCGGACGGCATCGGCCTCGACAACGCGACCGGCCCCAACGACAACGACTCCATGTTCATCCCAGACAAAAACGACAACGACGGGTTTGGCGTGATCCCGGATATCAGCTCCGGCGGAGCCACCGGTTCGGGAACCTCGAGCTATATGTGGGTATCGACGGGTTCCACCGGCCGCTACACGGTGACGGGCGGCGACCTCGGAAACAATCTCGGCTTTTCCTTCGGCGTCCGCGAGGAGGGCTTCGTCCTCGACCGCGTCGTGCTGTTCAACCGCTCGGTTGCCACGTCGCGAACCGCGGACCAATTGAATGCGCTCGCCAATTCCAAGATTCCGGCACCGGCCTCGCTGCTGCTGCTGGGGACCGGAATGCTGGCGTTGGCAGGCGCGCTGGCGCGCCGCAGACGGCGGGCCGCCTGACACTCGGTCGGCCAACGAAAGCCGCGCATAACGGCTTTTCGGCACCGAGTAGTTGTTCTTTATTTGTTCTTGACGTATCCTCGCCGCCTTTCGGCGAGGGAGAACAAGGATGATCACGCTTTATTGGTGCCCCAACACCCGCGCGTCCCGGATCATGTGGCTGTTGGGGGAAACCGGCCTCGACTACGAGACCAAGCATATCGACATTCGCGACGCGGAAGCCCGGAAGGACCCCGGCTTTCAGGCCGCCAGCCCCATGGGCAAAGTGCCGGCCATCGCGGATGGGGACGTGACCGTCGCGGATTCCGCCGCCATCGGGCTCTATATAGCCGACCGCTACCCGGAAGCCGGGCTGGCGCCTGCCGTCGACGACCCGGCGCGCGGCCGCTACCTCTTCTGGATGACCTATACGCCCGGCTGTATCGAACCGGCAATGATGGAGACGGCGCGGGGCCTGGAACCCAACCGCGCCTCAAGCGGCTGGGGCGACTTCGGCCTGATGATCGAGACCCTAGAAAAGGGCTTGGGCGACGGTCCCTGGCTTCTGGGCGAGAAATTCTCCGCCGCCGACGTCCTGAACGGCTCCAGCGTCTATTTCATGAAACAGTTCGGCATGCTGACCGGTAACGCCACACTCGACGCCTATGCCGAGCGCTGCCTCGCCCGGCCGGCCTATCAGAGAGCCCTGGCGCGGAACGAGGCGACATAGGAAACGCCCCCCCACCCCGGCCCTCTCCCCCGAGGGGAGAGGGAGGTCAAACGAAGCCTCCGTCAGGTTCCCTCTCCCTTGAAGGGAGAGGGCTAGGGTGAGGGTGATGGTGCACCGCCGATGCAACGAGTTCGACGCTCCATATAGACCGTCGGGATTCTTTACAATTTTGGCACCCCCGGCGCTCGCCCTGTTCGGTCTCGGGCTCTTGGGCCTCGGTTTCGCCCGCCGGCGCGCCTAGGACCCTTGCATTGGCGCCGGCCTCGATTAGGCTGGCGCAATGACCGACGCCAGCGCCAACGACATCACCGCCATCCGCGAATTGTTCACCGAGTACACCGACGCGTGGGCCGCTAACGACGCAGCGCGCATCGCCGGGTTTTGGGACCGCAGCGACCCCTACCCACTCTACAAGGCCGAGGAAATCGGCCATTTTCTCACCGATTGGTCGGCCATCTTCGACTACTGGGAGGTCAACGAACAGCTTCACGAGACCATCCGGCTGCGGTTTTCCAAGTTCAACTTCAAGCCGTTGAACCGCGCCGAAGTGATGGTCACCGCGCATATGCGCTGGGACATTCGCTTTGCCCTGGATGCGGCACTGCCCGACGGCACGCCCTTCATGCATCGTGGCAAGGCCATGGGCGGCGACAACCACGTGCTTGCGCTCATCCGCAAAACCGGCGGCGCCTGGAAGTTCGCTGCCTGGAGCGAGACGCCGGACGCCCCCATCACCTATGTGCGCAGGCTCTATGAAAAGAGCGCGCGGCTCGACTGAATAAGGAGTATCCTGTCCCTTTAAGGGAGGCATCGAGGTGAACGACGCAGCCAAGGAATTCGATATCGTCGTCTATGGCGCGACCGGCTTTACCGGCCGGCTGGTGGCCGAATATCTCGGCGCGCGCTACGGAAACGGCGGCGATGTGCGCTGGGCCATGGCCGGGCGCAGCGCCGACAAGCTGGCCGAGGTGCGCGACGAAATGGGCCTGCCGGCGGACACGCCGCTCGTCGTCGCCGATGCCGCCAGCCCGGCCACATTGGCCGACATGGCGGCGCGCACCAAGGTGGTGCTGACCACGGTGGGGCCGTATCAGCTCTATGGCTCCGACCTCGTTGCGGCCTGTGCCGCCGCCGGCACCGACTATGTCGACCTCTGCGGCGAGCCGACCTGGATGCGCGCCATGATCGACGCCCATGAGGAAACGGCCAAGGCTTCCGGCGCGCGCATCGTGTTCTCCTGCGGCTTCGATTCCATCCCCTTCGACCTCGGCGTGTTCTACCTGCAAGAGCTGGCGAAGGAGCAGCTCGGCGGCCCGGTGCCCCGCGTCAAGGGCCGGGTGCGCAGGATGAAGGGCACCTTCTCCGGCGGCACGGCGGCCAGCCTCAAGGCGACCATGGCCGCCGCGGCCGAGGATCCGAAGGTGCTGGACCTTCTGCGCAACCCCTTCGCACTCACACCCGGATTCCAAGGGCCCGACCAGCCGCGCGGCACCAAGCCCGGCTATGACGAGGCGCTCGGGAGCTGGCAGGCGCCCTTCATCATGGCGGCCATCAACACGCGGAATGTACACCGCTCCAACCTGCTCTTGGGCCACGCCTATGGCGAAGACTTCGTCTATGACGAAATGGTGCTGACCGGCCCGCGCGAGGCCGGCGAAGCGGCGGCCAACGCCATGGCCGCCGGGATGGGCGCCATGATATCCGACGATGGCCCCAAGCCCGGCGAGGGCCCGGGCAAGGAGGAGCGCGAGACCGGCTTTTACGACGTGCTCTTCGTCGGCGAGGCGGCGGACGGGCGCACGATCAGGGTCGGCGTTACCGGCGACAAGGACCCGGGCTACGGCTCGACCTCCAAGATGATCGCCGAGGCCGCGCTCTGCCTCATCACCGACGCCACGGACACGCCGGGCGGCATCTGGACCCCGGCCCCGGCCATGGGCATGGCCCTGATCGAACGCCTGCGCGCCAATGCCGGCCTCACCTTCGAGCCGGAAACATCTTAACGCCCCCTCACCCCAGCCCTCTCCCCCACGGGGAGAGGGAGGAGCGGCGAAGCCGCGGAGGGTGAGGGGGCAACGTCTTAAGCCTTTAATTCGGCCATCCCCACGCTTACCTTGAGCCGGAAGCCTATGAGGAGCGCCCCATGGACCTCGCAGCCCTGTTGATCTTTGCCGTCGCGCTGGCCATTGCCGCGGGCACGCCGGGCCCGAACGTCGCCGCCATCGTGGCGCGGGTCATCACGTCGGGCTGGCAGAGCGTCACGCCCTTCATCTCGGGCCTCTGGCTCGGCGAGGCGGTGTGGATGAGCCTGGCCGTGTTCGGCCTGGCGGCGCTGGCCGAGACCATGTATTGGGCCTTTGTCGCCGTCAAATATGCCGGCGTCGCCTACCTGCTCTATCTGGCTTGGAAGATGTGGACCGCACCGGTGGAGAGCGATGCGGACGGCGCGCCCGTGCGCCGCGACGCCTGGCCGCGCATGTTCCTCGCCGGCCTCGCGCTCGCGCTCGGCAACCCCAAGATCATGGTCTTCTATCTGGCGCTCTTACCCACGATCATCGACCTTTCCGGCGTCACCCTCACCGCCTGGGCCGAGCTCACGGTGACCATGCTGGCGATCCTGGCGGCGGTCGACTTCGCCTATGTGTTGCTCGCGGCCCGGACGCGGAAGCTGCTCAAGAGCCCGCGCGCGCTGCGTCTCGCCAACCGCGCCAGCGCCACGGCGATGGGCGGCGCGGCGGCGGCCATTGCGACGCGCTAGGCCGAAGACCGTCTGCGAGACGGAGCGCCTCAGGCTGCGCCACGCGACGGCCGAGGACGCGCCGTTCGTCCTG
This sequence comes from Sphingomonadales bacterium, assembly GCA_022360855.1. GTDB lineage: Bacteria > Pseudomonadota > Alphaproteobacteria > Sphingomonadales > JAKSBY01 > JAKSBY01. The sequence continues at coordinate 11,211 of JAKSBY010000059.1, forward strand.
GCGATGATGAACGACCCGTCGTTTTTGCGCTTCATCGGCGACCGCGGCGTCAGGACCGTCGACGACGCGCGCGCCTATATCGCCGAGAAATTCACCGCCAGCTACGCCGAGCACGGCTTCGGCATGTATGTGACCGTGCTGAAGGAGACGGGCGCGGCCGTCGGCTCCTGCGGGCTGGCCCGGCGCGACGGGCTCGACGACGTCGATATCGGCTTCGCCTTCCTGTCGGCCTATCGCGACCGGGGCTACGCCCATGAGGCGGCCCGGGCGGTCATGGCCCACGCCCGGGACGATATCGGCCTCAGCCGCATCGTCGCCATCACCGACCCCACGAACGCCCGCTCGGCCCACCTCCTTGAAAAGCTCGGCCTCGCCTTCGAGCGCATGATCCGCCTGCCCGACGACGACACCGACCTCCGCCTCTACGTCCGCGCGCTGTAGGAGGCCGTATTACTTGCCGCTCTCCGGCTCGCGCACCGTGAGCAGGATAAGGCCGCCGAGGACGAAAAAGGCGATGATCACCGACATGCCGGCGCGCTGGCTATCGAAGCCTTCGGTCAGCCGGGCGAAGAGGAACGGGCCGAGGAACACAGTGACCTTGCCGCTGAACGCGTAGAGCCCGAACATCTCGGTCTCCTTGCCCGGCGGCGCGAGCCGCGCCATCAACGTCCGGCCGGCGGCCTGGGCCGGGCCTACGAAGATGCCGAGCCCGCCGGCGAGCACGAAGAACCACGTGATGTTGGAGATCAACAGAAGCGGCAGGCCGAAGGCGACAAGACCGGCAAGCGCGAACAGCACGGTCCGCTTCGGCCCGATCCGGTCGTCGATGTAGCCGAACGCAAAGGCGCCGAGCCCCGAGGCTACGTTGAGCGCGATGGCGAAGAGCAGGATGTCCTCCTGGGTCATGGCGAAGGTGCCGGCCGCGTAGAGCCCGCCGATGATGAAGAGCGTCGCGAGGCCGTCGCGATAGAACAGGCTGGCGAGCAGAAAGCGCGCAATGCTGCCGTATCGGCGCACCTCGCGGATTGTGCCCCAGAGGACGCGAAGGCCGCCGGTCACGGCGCCCACCACGGTCGCCTTGCGCGCCGGCTCGTCCCGGGCGAACAGGAACAGCGGCAGCGCGAAGACCGCGAACCAGAGGGCGACCAGGAGCGCCGTGGCGCGGATGTTCCCGCCGTCCTCGCGCTCCACCCCGAACCACGGCGTCTCCGGCTGGACGAAGCCGACAAGCGCCACCGCGAGGCAGGCCAGGCCACCGCCATAGCCGAGCGCCCAGCCCCAGCCGGACACCCGCCCCATCTTCCCGCGCGGCGCCACGGAAAGCAGCATCGCGTTGTAGAACACGTTGGAGAATTCGAAGGCCGTGTTGGCAATGACGACAAGGAACAGCGCCATGGGCACGAACGCCGCCTCCGGGCGGATGGTCCAGAGCAGCACCGTCGTCCCGATGGTCACGGCGGCGAACACCAGGAGCCACGGTTTCCGCCGCCCACCGCGGTCGGCAATGGCGCCCAGAACCGGGCTGCCGAAGGCGATGATCAGGCCCGAAATCGCCAGCGCGTCGGCCCACGCCACGCTCCCGGCCACCGCGTCGCCATAGACGCCGCGCGCGAAATACACCGAAAACACAAAGGTGATGATCAGCGTGTTGAAGGCCGAGCTCGCCCAGTCATAAAGGCACCAGGCGGCAATGCTCCTCCCCTGCCCGCCGCTTGCCATCGCACGCTTCCTTCCTGCCGCGCCCCAACAGGGAGTCGCCCTGTCGGCTCTCCCAGCCGGTCGAATTGTGCCGGGGCGGCCGGCCGGACGCAACCGCCGAGTGGTCATGCAACTATGACACTTGGCTCGCCGAGCCTTTGCAGGTTAGTAAGGTGAAGCCGGTTAGGTGAGACGGCCCTGCCCTTCGGACGCGCCGAAGATAACTGAGGAGTTAACTGGTGGACCGAGAAGAACGCCAAAGCTTCGCAGCACGACCGGAAAAAGCCATCGAGCCGTTAGATCGCGAAAAATGGCTTAGGGAAAACCGCGAGGCCATCGAGGCGTATAACGAGCGGGTCAAGCGCGACGGCGTCTTCGGCGAAGCATTTCGGCGCTTCTGACGTCGCATTTTCGGGCCGAGCGCTTGTCCTCCGTAGCCTTGGCGAAGGAGGGTGACGAAGTCCCCCGCCTTTAACTTTCTGTCTGTCACCCGACGGCTTTTGGTTCTGTTAATCCAGGAGGCAAATACGCGGCCCATTGCGCGTTATCAAACCTAAGACCAGAAAAGATGAAGAATGCCCTGTAGCATCAGAAGGCCGAAGGCAACTATCAGGAGACCGAGACCCCACTTCATTCTGCTCTGGCTCATTAGGCCGGCGGCCAGTCGGACCTCAATGACCTCGTCTTCGATCGGCCAAGGTTCATCTGCCTTGCCTTGGCCCGCCCGTTTGCCCACCTGCTGCTTGACTTTCTTCAACAGCACGATATTCGCGTCCGCCTTGGACACCGCGTGGCCCGCATAGGCCATCAGCGCGGATGCAACCGCACCAATCAGCGCCGCAACAATTCCAATCGCGGTCACGATCTCGTTCATGTTTTCCCCCAAAAAAGATGTGTCGGCCGAATGCCGATACGCGCCAATGGAATACCTTGGCCCGAAAGAGGCTACCGACCCTAATCGCTCCCTTTTTCAAACATTCTCCGCTTAACGTTCTTTCGCGGGAACCTTTTCTTCTTCGGTGCTTTCACTGCCGCAGCTTCCGCGGCCGGCTGCACCGAAGCCGCCATGCCTGGCATCTCTGTTGCAGCAGCCAGGCCAAGCGCCACGCCGGCCTTGGGATCGGCGGCCACCGGAACATAGGGCGCCGTCTCTCCGGCCAGGACCGAAGCGGCGCGCACCGTAACGCATTCCGATTTCTGCAAATCCTCGATTGACTGGGGCCAGCGGAATCCACAGACCTCGGCGGCCTGGCACATGAACCGGTAAGTGGGACCGTTGGGACCAACCGGGTCCTCCACCTCGCTGATCCTGGCAGGGCTTACCCCAAGCCGGCTGGCAAACTCGGACTTCGAAAGGCCCGCGCTAACACGCATATCGGCGATTAAATTGGCGGCCCTTTGAGCATACCGCCCGCCCTCAAGAGACCGCTTCAGGTCTTCCCGATCCTCGATCAGGGCGGCAACTCTTGCTTGGACGTTCTTCTCGCCGGGACTCTGCGCTGTCATAATCTCTTCCTTGCTTCCGCCACTTCCAGGTCGAACTGCGCCACACTCATCACATCGGCCACTTGGATCCCCAGCAGAAGCTCATCTCTACCGGACGGCTTGACGGTGAAAAAAATGACCGCGTGATGACCGCCCCCATAAGCCTGTGGCACGGCAAACAATGCGTCCTCCCCCTCGATTTTTTGCCGCTTAACAGGTCGAGAAGCCCCTTCTTCCTTCAAATCACGCAGTCGTCCAAAAGCTACAAGCGTACTTTTGGCTAGCGTCGTATCGCGGCTGCTGATCCGCGTCTCAAGCTCCTCTAACGCTTCGTCGGTGAATTCGAGCTTATAGGTCATATATTTAAGGAATTCCTTAAATTTTGCAAGTGAAATTTCGTAGCTGGCTTGAGCAATCGGCGCTCAGAGCACATGAAAAACTCGAACCCCGTGCATTTCCCACCCACTCTACCACCCCCCTACTTCGCCAACAATGGGCGCACTTTACAACGGTCTTTTCAACAAAAAGCTGAAGAGCGCTGACGAAGCGCCAGCGCTCGACATGCTGTTCTTCGGGTTTTAATGCTGACTCGCCAAGTCCCGCAGGTGTCGAAGTGCAGGCAGGTGGAACGAAGCCCCCTACCCTTTTCTTTCGGACTCGAGCGCGATGGCGACCAGCCGGCGGATGGCCTCGGAGCGCGACGGCAAATCCTCTTGCTCGCGGCGCCAGTCGTCGATGGCTTCGATCTGCGACGGCGAGATCACCATGTTCAGACGGAATGATTTCTTTTCCTGCACAACATGTACAACATACGTACATTACCTACAAATTACAAAGCTCTTTACATACAGAAGTTATGTAACTAGACTTATGTAACTTCTGTAAATGAGAGCGTCCCTATGACCCCCGAAGACCTGCCCCAGGCCCTCGCCGATGCCATTGCGGCCCGCCGCGCAGCCGACACAAACGCCGTGACCCTGGAAGACATCGACGCCCGGCTGGCCGAGAACGAGATGTCCCGTCAATGGCACCGAACGGACTGCCTGGAACACGCCCTTTCGGTCTTCGACGCCACCACGCCGGCCATGGCGCTGACCCAGATGCTCATCGCCATGCGCACCCTCCGCCACTTCCACGAGATGGACCTCACCGCCGCCCAGCGCGACGACACCTACTTCCTCGGCCTCAACTGCCTCGCCTCCAGCCATCGCTTCATCGTCAGCAGTACATCGGCGGCCCTACCCGTCGACCTTACGAGCTTCTATATGCCGAGGTTCATGAAGCGTTGACCACGGGAGAAGGCCCGAAACCGTCACACCTCAAGCAAGCTCCTTGTCCAGCCGGTCAAGAAGCTCCAGCCCGCGCCCCATATCGCCCCGCGCGGCGCGGGCATGGAAGCGGCTTTCGGCATCGAATTCGGTCAGTGCAATGGTCGAGAATTCCTCGACCAGCTTGTTCAAGCTGACGCCACGCCGCGCGGCCAGCGCCTTAAGCCGCTCGTGCTTGTCGTCAGGCAGGCGGATGGTCAAGCGTCTCATGCGGAGTCTCTAAGTTTCCTTCCATCCAAGTATAGCCCTTCGGGCCGAGCCTGTCGAAACCGGAGCCGGCCGTTCACCCTTCGACATCCCCCTTCGCCAAGGCTACGGAGGACAAGAGCTCGGGGCGAACGGGGGTTTTGTTTCCGTTCGGGCTGAGCTTGTCGAAGCCCGTGGGGCTCAACACTTTTTGTCGCCGGAAGAAAGCGCGCACAGGCGTTGCCAATCACGCTCGATCAACGCCCTTTTTTTGGCACGACTCCATCCCTTGATCTGCCGTTCGCGTTCGAGCGCCTCGATACGGGTCGGAAACGTCTCGCAAAAGACCAGCTCGACCGGCCGCCGGCGGCGGGTATATCCATCGAACGACCCGGCCTGGTGCGACGCCATCCGAGCCCCCAAGTCGTCCGTGTGACCGGTGTAGAAGCTGTTGTCCCGGCACTTCAGGATATAGACGTGGAAATCCATGAGGCAGCGTATCGCGGCACCACGCCCTTCGACAAGCTCAGGGCGAACGGGACTCCTGTTTCCGCTCGTGTTGAGCTTGCAAAACCGCATCAGGGCGAACGGAGCTTTTTTCGTTCGCGGTGAGCCTATCGAACCGCGTCTGCTTCCTAAGGCACCAACGCAACCGCCTCGCTCTCGGCCTTTCGCTCGTGCCGGCAGCCGTTCAGCGGTTGCAGCTTCTCTGGTGGCCCAAAGCGCAAGCCCTGTCATGATACTCGGATGACTTTGCCAAGTCCTTTTCTACGCCTTCGGAGCCGACGCGGTATATGACGCCGATAAACCCGCATGCCTGCGCATTCGATTCATCTTCGCACAATACGTGCATTAACGCCCATCCGCGTGACGTATTTCCCGCAAAATCATAACAAGACTGCCAGCTACCGGCCCGGCATGCAGACATAACAGCCAGCTTCTCTTTCGGTGATTTGAGCATAAACGCTATTTTGCGTTCGATTTGCGGTACTTCGTCGCGCGCTGAAGATCTATTCCCAGCCGTAAAAGTCCGAGCCGTAACGATAGCCGGAAATACCCGCACATTGTTCTCGCGCAACGAAGCGCCAGTTTGCTTAATCTCCTCGGCGACCTCATCGCGCCGAAGACAGTCCTCATATTCCGCCTCAGAATACCCGACCGATTGCGCTATATTGAGCATGGCACGTGTC
>JAKSBY010000306.1 GCA_022360855.1 Sphingomonadales bacterium
ATGGGCGTTGGCCAGAAGGGTCTCGCCGTCCTCGGTATCCAAAGGCGCGATCGATATGCCGATACTGGCCGAGAGGAATACGGGCTCGTCGCCGATCTTGAAGGCGTCGCCAAGCGCCTCCAGGACCTCGCGGGCAAACCACGCCGCATCGCGAACCCGCTTCAGCCCGACCAGCAGAAAGACGAATTCGTCGCCGGGCATGCGGCCGATCAGCGACGTCGCCTGGACCGGGACCGGCATCGCGCCCGCGATGGCGGATTTCAACACCCGCGTCAGGCGTTCAGACAATTCGAGCAGGATCGTATCGGCATGCTCCCGGCTATAGCTGGCGGTGATCCGCTTGAAGCGGTCGAGATTCAGGATCAAAAGACCGATCAGCGGCTGCGCCGAGCGGCTGTGCAACGCCTCGACCAAGGTCTCGTGCAGGCGGTCCTTGATCTGCGCCCAGGTCGCAAGACCGGTAAGATGATCGCGCGCACGGCGGTCAACGCCCGCCGGCATCGCCGGCTCCGGCTTCGCCGGTTTCGCCCGCCGCCGGGTCGGGCCGACCTCGGCGAGTTGCAGGCGCAGGACCAGCTCTTCGTCGGAGGCGCGCCAGTGAATGACGTCGCCGGCGCCGAGCGCGATGGCCTGGTCAAACAGCCCCCGGAGGTCCCGCGGGCTTTTCGGCAACAGCACGATCAGGCGCGCCTCGAACTCCGCCGCGGCGAGGCTGGCCAGGGCGAGAACGGCGTCACCGGCATCGAGCGCCACCAGGCAGGCCGCGGCATGCTCGGACTGCCGTTGTTCGAGCGCAGCCTCGTCACTGATGACCTCGAAGTCGACGCCGACCGATGCCAGCCGCTTCGCCCACCCACCGTCGGGGAGTTCGAAGAGCAGAACGGCGGCGTTTTCGGTCACGAACTGGGGTTTCGCGGTTTCGGAGCGGTCTCGGCACCATATTGCCTGATCGTCGCCCCTCTGTCCAAAGCTTAGAGGTTATCCGACTTAAGTGGCATCACCAGCCCGCACCCCCACCCGACCACCCAACCATACTTTCGTGCGGTGGTCGGGTGGGGGTGCGGGCTGGTGCCGAGCCGACGCAAGTCAAAACAACCAATCCGTTAACCAATTAACCAAAATTCTTAACGAGACCTTAATTCGGACCCGACACCCTTTTCGCCAGTGACTACCGAAAGGCCTGCGCAGAAGCGTCGCCATGATCAACGCGATCAAGATCGCCCAGTCCGGCCTGCTGGCCGCGACGAACCGTACCCAGGTCGCCGCCCGGAATATTGTAAATGTCAATTCGGCGGGCCAGCCGGCGTTTTCTGTCGAGCCGTCGGCGGCGTTGCAGGGCGCTCTGGCCTATCAGCCGAGGCGGGCGGTGAACACGCCGACGCCGGGCGGCGGCGTGCGGGGCGCGTCGCAGCCGATCTCCCCGGCCACCTTCTCCGTCTTCGCGCCCAACACGCCGGCGGCGGACAGCAGCGGACTGGTGGCCTACCCTAATGTCTCGCTTGCCCGTGAATTCACCGAGCTCAAGCTGGCCGAACACGCCTACAAGGCCAACGCAGTCGTGATCGGCGCACTCGACGAGGCGCTGGGCGAAGTCATCGACCAGACGGAATAGCCGCTAAGCCGCGGATGACGGGTTGAGCAGCCGCCAGATCCTCTGCGGCGTGGCCGGCATGTCCACATGGTCGATGCCGCGGGGCCGCAGCGCGTCGATGACGGCATTGGTGATCGCCGCCAGCACGCCGACCGTGCCGGCCTCGCCGCAACCCTTGACGCGGAGGGCACTGGTCGTGCACGGCACATTCCTGGTCGAAAAGGCGATATCGACCATGTCTCCGGCCCGTGGCATGGCGTAGTCCATGAAGGAGCCGGTGAGGAGCTGGCCGGAGCCTTCCTCGTAGAGCATGTCTTCCATCAGCACCTGGCCGAGACCCTGAACCACGCCGCCCTGCACCTGGCCCTCCACGACCATGGGATTGATCAGATTGCCGAAATCGTCGGTGACGGTGTAGCGGACGACCGTGACCCAACCGGTATCGGGATCGATCTCCACCTCGGCAATGTGGCAGCCATTGGGGAAGGTCAACGCCGGCATTTTGTAGGTGCCGGTAGAATCGAGCCCGTCCTCCAGGCCCTCGGGCGGCGAGTCCAGCTCCCGCGCCTTCTCGGCCAGTTCCAGCACCGTGAAGACCTCGTTGGTGCCGGCGATGCGGAAATGGCCGTCTATGAAGGAAACGTCCTCCTCCGACGCGCCGGCGATCAGTGCCGCGGCCTGCCGGCCCTTGGCGACCACCGCCTGCGCGGTCTCTTCGAGCGCGCCGGCCACCATCTGCAGCGAGCGCGAGCCGCCCGTGCCGCCGCCGTCGTCCTTGTCGGCGGTGTCGCCCTGCACATAGCGGATCTGCTCGTAAGGGATGGCCAAAAGATCGCTGAGGACCTGCGGAAAGGTGGTCTCGTGCCCTTGACCGTTGGACAGCGTACCGGCGTGGATGTCCGCATAGCCGTCCGCGAAGGTCACGGTCGTACTTTCGAAGGGACTGGCGCCGGTCCGCTCCACATAGTAGCCGATGCCGATGCCGGCGAGCCTGCCGCTTGCCTCGGCGGCGCTGCGGCGCACGGCAAAGCCCTCCCAATCGGCCGCCTGCATGGCATGCTCCATGGCGCCGGTCGGATCGCCCGAGTCGTAGACCGCGCCGACCGCATTAGTGTAGGGCATGGCGTCGGCGGGGATGAAATTGCGCCGCCTGATCTCATCTTGGCCGAGGCCGAGATCGAGCGCCGCCTGATTGAGCACGCGTTCGACGATATAGGCCGCCTCCGGGCGCCCGGCGCCGCGATAGGCGTCCACCGGCATGGTATTGGTGATGATGCCCTGAGTGGTCACATGAAGCGCCGGGACGCGATAGAGGCCGCCGAGCACGTCATAGGGCGCGAAGGTCTGGATATACGGCCCGAAGCTTGAGTGATAGGCGCCTGCATTGGTCCGGTTGGCGATGCGAAGCGCCAGGATCCGGGCGTCCGCATCCAAAGCCAGCTCGACGTCGGAAACCACGTCGCGGCCATGCGTATCACCCTGGAAGCTGTCCGCGCGGTCGCCGGTCCATTTGACCGGCCGGCCGATGGTCTCGGCGGCCAGCATGCAGAGCACATATTCGGGATACAGAAATCCCTTCATGCCGAAACCGCCACCGACATCGCGCGTGACGATGCGAATGCGGTCCGGCGGGATCTCGGTCGCCGCGCAGATCAGGTTGCGCATGCCGGCGACACCCTGCGAGCCGCAATAGAGCGTGTAGCCGCTTTCGGCGTCGAAGCTCGCCACCGACGCACGCGGCTCCATGGCCGACGGCGCGACACGGTTGTTGACCACGCGCACCTTGGCGATGTGGGCGGCGCCGGAGAAGGCCTGATCGACCGTGGCCTTGTCACCGGCCTCCCAGTCGTAGCCGACATTGCCGCCGAGCCGATCCCAGATCACCGGCGCGCCGTCGGCGGTCGCCTCGTCCATGGTCGCCACCGCATCCAAGGGCTCGTAGTCGATCTCGAGAAGCTCCGCCGCGTCCCGCGCCTGTTCCACGGTGTCGGCAACAACGAAGGCGACGAGATCGCCGACGAAACGCGCCGTGTCGCCAACCAGGAGCGGCCGGGGCGTCTGTACGAGCGGACTGCCGTCTTTGTTTTTCAGCGGCGCCAGGCAGGGAATGACCCCGGCCCGGCCTTCCAGGTCTTTCGCCGTGAAGACCGCGTGGACGCCGTCGGACGCCAATGCCGCCTCGGCATCGATGGGGCCGATGCGCGCATGCGCATAGGGCGAACGCACCGCGAAGGCCGACAAGGCGCCGGCGATTTCCAGATCGTCCGTATACTCGCCCTGCCCTGTGATGAACCGATCGTCCTCGACCCTGAGAACCGATTGCCCAATGCCAAACTGACCCATGACTCACTCCCAAAGATGCGCCGAAGACACAATCCAAAGTTCCGACGAAAATGTGAAGCGCAGAACGCGCCTCCCGCCAAGAATCTCGCGACAAAGCGATTTCCGCTTCTATATAGTAGCTCTGATGGAGCAGTTCGATGCCTGACGGCCAGTTCGACACACAAAAACTTGCCACGCCGCTGATCGACCCGTTCGGACGGGCCATCACTTATCTGCGCGTCTCCGTGACGGACCGCTGCGATTTCCGCTGCACCTACTGCATGGCGGAGAATATGACATTTCTCCCCAAAGCCGAGCTGTTGACCCTGGAAGAGCTGGACCGGCTCTGCTCCGCCTTTATTCGCCGCGGCGTCAAAAAGCTCCGCATTACCGGCGGCGAGCCACTGGTGCGCAAGAACGTCATCGCCCTGTTCCGCTCCCTCGGCCGCCACCTCGGCGCGGGCGCGCTGGAGGAGCTGACCCTGACGACCAACGGCAGCCAGTTGGAGCGCTTCGCCGGCGAACTTTTCGATTGCGGCGTCCGGCGCGTCAACGTCTCGCTGGATACGCTGGACCCTGAGAAGTTCCGTCAGATCACGCGTTGGGGGCGGTTCGATCAGGTGATCCGCGGCATCGATGCCGCCCGCGATGCCGGGCTCAAGGTCAAGATCAATACCGTGGCGCTGAAGGGCATCAACGAGAACGAGCTCGACTCGCTGATCGAATGGTGCGGCGCGCGCGGCATGGACCTGACTTTGATCGAGACCATGCCCATGGGCGATATCGACGGCGACCGGACCGATCACTACCTGCCCCTGTCGCGCGTGCGGCCGTTGCTCGGCGCGCGCTGGACACTGGAGGAGACCGCTTACCGGAGCGGCGGGCCGGCGCGCTACGTAACCGTCGCCGAAACCGGCCAGCGGCTCGGCTTCATCACGCCCCTGACGCATAATTTCTGCGAATCCTGCAACCGGGTTCGGCTGACCTGCACCGGCACGCTCTATATGTGCCTCGGCCAGCAC
>JAKSBY010000473.1 GCA_022360855.1 Sphingomonadales bacterium
CAAGACCGCGCTGGACGTGCTCAAGGCAACTCTGCCCGTGGGTACGCTTAGTGGCGCACCCAAGGTGCGGGCCATGGAGATCATCGATGAGTTGGAACCGGACAAGCGCGGCATCTACGGCGGCGCCATGGGCTATCTCGGTTGGGACAACAACATGGACATGGCCATCGCCATTCGTACCGCGGTGATCACGCCGGGCAAGCTCTATGTGCAGGCCGGTGCCGGTATCGTGGCCGACTCACAGCCGGAAAGTGAATGGGATGAGACCCAGAACAAGGCGCGGGCTATCGTGCGCGCGGTACAGCTCTCCGGCCGGGGGCTGGAGATTTCCTGAGACTTAGCGGTGAATCTCCAGATTTAGGACTGCCCGTCAATCAGCCTGGCGGATCCAACAGCGATGAACCTTTCGGGTTCCGCTGCCGACCTCTGAATAACTTATTTGAGACCGGTTTATTCGGTTTATTTTCCGACTTGTTGTAATTCCTGTATGAAAGCACGTGTGATCGATGCTAAATCCACGAGTTTCAATACGGGTTTTGGACTATCTCGACAGACTGAACTCAGGCTCTCAATTCTTAACGCTGTCGAAAGGAGGAATTCCATGAAAATTAACCATTTAAGAAGCTGCGCAATAGGCCTGCTCCTGTTCATTTCGTCCCACTCTCTTGCTCAAGATACAACGAGTTCTGACTTTTTTGCGCTTGCGGCTTTTGGTGGGGGCTTTGCCACCGATGTAAGTAGCTGCAACACCAGCAGTGAGACCATATTTCGACGGACCATTGTGAGGGGCGGTGAATCAGGTGACATACTGCATGAGGAACAGGGTTTCATCCTTCCCGGTGGCTGTAATATCAATTTCTTCGAAGATTCGGGCGGTTTAACAGTGGCTACTCTTGAACAGGAGATAACAGCTCCGACTGATGCGCATGTCATTACATCCCTGTTTTTGCGCTACCAGGGAAACGAAATACAAATGACTCCAACTGACCCGGTATCGAGTTTCGCCATTAGTCTTTCAGAAGGCGATCAGAACAGAAGCCTCATTGCAATGGTG
>JAKSBY010000671.1 GCA_022360855.1 Sphingomonadales bacterium
ATGGAATCCGCCGCGATCCGGCCCCTTTAGCGGTTACCACGCACTGATACCGCCATCGATCTTGAGCTCGGCGCCGGTGATGAAGCCGGCCTCGTCGCTGGCGAGATACAAGACCGCATAGGCGACGTCCTCGGGCCGGCCGATGCGGCCCAAGGGCACCTGCCGCGCGAGCTTCTCGATCAGCGCCTCGCGGTCGCCGCCGAAGGCCATGCCGTCGATGATCGGCGTGTCCATGAAGGTCGGGTGCACGGAATTGCAGCGGATCGGGTAGCCTTGCCTGGCGCAGTGCAGCGCCACCGACTTCGACAGATGCCGGACCGCCGCCTTGGCCGAGTTGTAGGCTGCCATGTTGTGCCCGGCGATGATACCGGCGATCGACGACACGTTGACGATGGCGCCGGTGCCCTCGGTTCGGGCCATCAGCGGCAACGCGGTCTTGCAGCCCAAGAAGACGCTGTCCAGATCGACCGCGTGAACGTGCCGCCATTCCTCGAGCGAGGACTCCTCGACCGTCGCGAGGGCGCCGATGCCGGCATTGTTGACGAGGATGTTGAGGCCGCCGAAGGCCTGCTCGATCTCACTCACCACCGATTGCCACTGTGCTTCCTCGGTCACGTCATGGGTGAGCGCGATCGCGCCCCGGCCGATCTCTTCCGCGACGGCCGCGGCACCGGCCGAGTTGATATCGCTGACCGCAACCCGCGCGCCATGCTCGGCAAACAGCTCTGCCGTTGCCTTCCCAAGGCCGGAGGCACCGCCGGTTATCAATGCCAGCTTGCCGGCAAGCCGGCCCTCACCAATTTGTGTCAACGAGAGTCCCCTTTTCTGTTGCGCATGCGCCACAGTCGTGGCTGATCCGACCCAATTGCCCTTGACGGCGCGAGAAGTCTTGTGAACAGTTACCCGTAAGGCGGAAGTTCAGAAAGTAAATTTTTGCCTTTGTACCCAAAGTGATAACGCGTTCAGTGCCCTTGCTGGGGAGGAAAAATGACCAAGAAATTCGCGCTTAGGGCGACGACCGCCCTGACAGCCCTTTGCGTTTCGGCAACATTCGAAATCGCTCCGGTTGCCGCCCAAGATCAAGATATCGATACAGATACGCTTGAGCAGGTGACCATCACCGGCACCTTCATCCGGCGCAAGGGGCAGGCGGACAGCGCCTCGCCGATCTCGGTCTTGGGCAGCGAGGATCTTTCGGCCATCGGCGCGCAGACGGTTGCCGACATCACGCAGACCTTGACCATCAATACGGGCGCGGAAAACTCGCCGGACGCGTTTACGCAGAACGGCACGACGGGCACGGAAAGCATCAACCTGCGCGGTCTCGGCCTGGCCTCGACGCTCATTCTGCTCAACGGCAAGCGTCAGGTGGTGTCGGGCGGTGTCCCCAATACGGGTGTGAATTTCGTCGATACGGCCTCTCTGGTGCCGTCTATTGCCATCGACCGGATAGATATTCTCAAGGACGGCGCGGCGGCGCTCTATGGCTCAGACGCGGTGGCCGGCGTGGTCAACTTCTTCACCCGAGACAATTTCGAGGGCTTGGAGCTTTCCGCCGACTATCGGGCAGTGGCCGGCACCGGCGATTCGTCCGACATCAAGATTCAGGGCCTTGTCGGCGGCGGTAACGACCGGGCGCATGTGATCGCCGCGGTCAGCTATCTCGACCGCTC
>JAKSBY010000622.1 GCA_022360855.1 Sphingomonadales bacterium
CGTAGGACGTGTCGACCGGCGGCACATGCTCGGACGCCTGCGAGAAGGCCGGGACGCGCATATCGCTCTCGAGGCCGAACAATTGTTTGGCCGAGACCGTGATATCGGGCTTGGTCTCTTCGGGATAGGCGCCAGGGGCGGTGACCGGCATGTGACTTACTCTCGATGTTGGATGGGTGGGATATAGCGCTCCGTTTCGGCGCTCGCAAAGAATTTATTGCGTTGCAAAATCGCGGGAGAGATGCGCGTAGGCGTCAATCACCTCGCGCAGACGGCCCTGCAGCCCGTCCGCCTCACCGCCGTTGCGGTCCGGATGATAGCGCTTGACGAGCGCCTTGTAGGCGCCTTTGACTTCGGCCGCCGTGGCTGAGCCGTCCAGCCCCAACTTGGCCAGCGCCTCGTAGTCGTCGGTGCGCAGCGGCCGGTTCAAGGGACCACGTTCGGGTCTGGCCGAGCCCCGTATGCCGGCCCCGCCGAGAATGTCCAGCGGATCGGCAAGGCCGAAGTCCGAGCCGCGCGCGCCATCCCGGACCGACCAGGTCGGCCGGTGCCAGGCGAGCGCCGAGATCTGGAAGCGGTCGATCTCCTCGGGGCTCAGGCCTTTGAGGTAGTCCCATTTGGCGTTGTATTCGCGCACGTGATCGAGACAGAACCAGAACGGCTCGCCGACCGGCTTGCCGTCGAGCTCCGCCACCTCGCCGCGGCTGCGCGGCGCGCGGAACTCGCCGGGGCGATCACAATTCGGCCAATTGCAGTAACGCCCATTGGCGTCTTCCACGCGACCGTGATATTTGCCGTTACGCGACATCGTTTGAATATAGGCACTTGCGCCGGGACCACCAACCATGAGCGTGCAACAAACCATCCATCAACGGCTTACCGAGGCGTTTCGGCCAGCATACCTCGAAGTGATTGACGAATCGTCTAAGCACCGAGGTCATGCAGGCTGGCGCGAAGAGGGCGAGACCCATTTCAAGGTTGTCATGCGCGCGGCCGCCTTTGCCGGCGCCTCGCGCGTCGACCGTCAGCGCATGGTACACAAGGAGCTGGCCGACCTGCTGGCCGAACGGGTGCACGCGCTGTCACTGGAGATCACGGCGCCGGACGAGACTTGAGCAATGTGCGAGCTCTTTGCCATGTCGAGCCATGGGCCGTCAGCGGTCACCTATTCGCTCAACGAGTTCGCCGAATTCGGCTCGGCGGTACGGCACAACCGTTCGGGCTGGGGCATTGCCTTCATGCGCGACCGCGACGCCTTCCTCGTTAAGGAGGCCGAGCCGGCCGCCGACAGCCCCTGGGTCCGGTTCATCAGCCACCAGGCGCTGGAAAGCGAGTGCGTAATCGCCCATGTGCGGCTGGCCACCCTCGGCGCCAACGCGCTCAGGAACACCCATCCGTTTCGCCGGGCACTCGGCCGGCGCACCCATGTGTTCGCCCATAACGGCACGCTCCGCGGGCTGACCGACGCACATGACGTCAGCGCCATGGACATCCAGCCTGTCGGCGAGACCGATTCCGAACTGGCGTTTTGTTTGCTGCTGGAACGCATGCGGGCGGTCTGGCGCAACGCGAATGGCCTGCCGTCCGTGGAAGCGCGCATGGACGTGTTCGCGGAGTTTGCCGCCGACATGGCCGAGTTCGGCCCCTTGAATGCGCTTTACGCCGATACGGACGTACTCTTCGCCCACGGTCACAAGCGCATCTGGGAGGAGGAAGGCCTGGACTCACCGCCGCGCCCGCCGGGCCTGCACATGATGTGCTGCACGGCGCGGCTGGGCCCCGCGCATATGTCGTTCACCGGCCTCGACATCGACCTGGCCGACCGCCAGACGACGCTCCTGGCCAGCGTGCCGCTGGACGATGAAGGCTGGGAGCCGCTCCCCGAAGGCACCGCGCTGGCGCTCAAGGCCGGCCAGGAAGTGCTCCGGGTGCAGACGGTTTAGTTCAACGACGCGACGCCGAGCGGGACGGCGAAGCGCTCGCACCAGATATAGAATTCGTTGTAGTCGGCCGGGTCGAGCGCGGCGGGCACGGCGTAGACCTGCTCGCCGGTCAGGCTCTCCAGCTTGGCGAAGATCGCGCCCTCGACCGAGCCGTCCTTGCCGAAGGCGACCTTGGGATCGGGGGCGCCGTCGAGCGAGAAATCCGCGCTCAGGATGGCCTGGTAGCCGCTGTCGGTGCGGACGATCTGGACGGAGCCGGTCGTGACGTGGTTGGACGCGCCCTCGAAGCTACCGGTGGCCGTGACTTCGTCAGCCTGGGCGGCGCCAGCAAAAAATATGGCCACACCGGCCACGATGAGCATGCGCATAATCGGTTCCTTTCTGAATTCGAGCCATGCAGACAATCGCAGCGTTGGACGGAGCGGCGGCGAAAAGGTTACGACAGAAGCATCGGGCCCGGCGCATTCGCCGGGCCCGAGCGTCAACTTTGAAAGGTTCTGAAATCTACTTCAGCGTGATCTTCCGCATCACGTATTGACCGGTGATCTTGCGCATGGCGGGGTAGTTCTTTTGCGCGTATTCGGTCGTTTCCTTGGCGCGCTCCTCGCCCCATTTGGCCATGAAGGCCTCATAGGCCTCCTTATTGGGCTGCATGTCTTCCGAATTCTTGAACTTGACGACCAGCAACAGGTTGAAGTCGCCGCTTTCCGGCAGGCTCGAGCGATAGATCGCCCAATCCTCGATCTGCCCCAACTCTTTGGCGACCTCGTTGCCGGCGGCCCAGGTCTGAGCCAGCCCCTCCAGATAAGCGTCATGCAGGTTGGGTTTGACGCGGACCGTGGTCACCGACCAGACCTCTTCCGAGGGCTCATAGTCCTTCCAGGGCTCAAGGTCGGCATGGGCGGTGGATGCGGAAAAAGCAAACGCAACGACAATCAAGCTCAAAAGAATACGCATTCTGCTCTCCCTCTTTGGTTATGTGCAGGATTATCTGCGGTCGCCAGCTTGCCCATGAAGCATGACAATTGCAAGAAAGGCCGGGTGCCCGCGTATGGATGGCATCGATTTGGGCTAGGTTCTACATGGCAACCGGTATAGATCGTCCACCGTGCGATGCAAACTTACAATCACGGGCCGCAGCTTCGCCGTGCGCGGCGCCTTCACCATTGCCCGCGGCACGCGGAGCCGGGCCGAGGTGGTCGAGGTCCGCCTCGACGACGGCCAAGCGCGCGGACGCGGCGAGTGTGTGCCTTACCGCCGCTACGGCGAGTCCGTGGAAGGCGTCATCGCGACCATCGAGAGCCTACGCGGCACGCTGGAAGCCGGTCTCGGGCGCGAGGAGCTGGCGGAGCGCCTGCCTGCCGGGGCGGCGCGCAATGCCGTCGACTGCGCGCTCTGGGACCTGGAATGCAAACGTGCCGGCAGGCGGATTTGGGAGTTCCGGGACCTGTCGGAGCCGGAGCCGGTGACGACGGCCTTTACGATCTCTCTCGGCACGCCCGAGGAGATGCGGGCGGCGGCGCGGGCTGCCGCGGGTCGGCCATTGCTGAAGCTGAAATTCGGCGGCGCCGGCGATGTGGAGCGAGCCCGGGCCGTGCGTGAGGCAGCCCCCGACGCCCGGCTGATCGCCGATGCCAATGAAAGCTGGTCGATGAACGATTACCGCGCCTTCGTGCCGGCGCTGGCCGCCCTCGGCGTCAAGGCCATCGAGCAGCCCTTCCCGGCAGGCGAAGATGGCGCCCTGGCCGGGCTCGACCGGCCGATTCCCGTCGTCGCGGACGAATCCTGCCACAACCGCGCCTCGCTGGCGGGCCTTGCCGGCCGTTACGACATGATCAATATCAAGCTCGACAAGGCCGGCGGCCTGACCGAGGCGCTGGCACTCAAGCACGCGGCACGGGAGGCCGGGTTCGGAATCATGATCGGCTGCATGCTTGGCAGCTCGTTGGCCATGGCGCCCGCGCTTCTACTGGCCGGCGACGCCGACCTCGTCGACCTCGACGGTCCGCTGCTGCTGGCCGAAGACCGCGCCAACCCGCTCACCTTCGACGGCGGCAGGATCCTGCCGCCGCCCGCTGCGCTGTGGGGCTAGTCCGCCAGCGCCGACCTCCCTCTGTCACCCTCCGGCTTGACCGGAGGGTCCATGCCGGAACCGCCTCGATCGCGGAAACATGGATTCGCCGATCAAGCAACTGTGTTTAGGCTGGTTTCCAGTTACGTTTTTCTTTTGTGATTTGATTGAGAGCGACGATCA
>JAKSBY010000299.1 GCA_022360855.1 Sphingomonadales bacterium
CCGAAGCTGTCGAAGGGCGTCGCGTCGAGATCGAGATGGGTATCGTATTGCATCTCGCGATAGGCGGTGATGCTGGTCACGGTGATGCTGTCGCTGGCGTCCCAGACGGCGCGGCCGGAAACGCCCCAGACCTCGAGGTCGTTGAGGTCGTTGAAATTGGCGTTGACCGTGAAAGGATCGGTATTGGCCGGGAAGCCGAAGACCGGCGTCTCCCGCGACGGCGTGCGCGAGGTGTCCGGGTGGTCGATGGAACCGTCGGTGGAAAGCTCGATCGAAAAGTCATCGGTTGCGTTGAGAAGGAGACTGGCGCGCCAGGCGACCGTTTCCTTGTCGCCGTCGTCCTCCCCGTCGAATTCGTTATCCGAATAGCCGTTGCGGGAAAGATAGGCGATGGCCGCCTTGCCGAGCAGCGTGTCCCCTGCGAGCGAGCCGGAGAGCCCGGCCTTCAGGTCGAGCCGGTCGAAGCTCCCGACCGTCGCCGAGGCGTGATACTCGGTCTCTTCGCTGGGGCGCCGGGAAACGAATTTCACCGCGCCGCCGATGGTGTTGCGGCCATAGAGCGTGCCCTGCGGTCCGCGCAGCACCTCGATGCGCTCGACATCGAAGACATCGAGGAAGGCGCCCTGGGCGCGCCCGAGATAGACGTCGTCGAGATAGATGCCGACCCCCGGATCGGCAAAGGCGAGCGAATCGATCTGGCCGACGCCACGGATATAGACGACCGCGTTGGATGCATCGCCGACATGCAAGGTGAGGTTGGGCACCGAGGCCTGGATATCGCCGAGGTCGGCGGCCTGAAGATCCTGCAGCCGGGCCGCCGACAGCCCCGAGACAGCCCCGGGTACCGATTGCAGTTTTTCTTCTCGCCGCCGGGCGGTCACGGTCAGCTGCTCGATGGCGGCTTCGTCGGCGTCGTCCTGGCCCAAGGCGGGGGGCGCCTCGAAGGCCGTCGGCGTTGCGGCGCAAAGCACCAGTCCCAGAGTTCTCAGTCCGCGACTTGCGCCCGTCTTTCTGCCCATGAAACGGTCTCCCTGCTATGGCTTTCGCATAGCCTTGGGCAAAGCCGGCGCGGTTACTAGCGTAGAGATAGCGGCAGAAATAGCCGCAATATTTGCGGTCAATTCTTCGCCCTGAAGAGGACTTCCCGGGACTTTTCGAAGGTGCGGGCGAAGTGGGCGCGCATGATGGATTCGAGTTTCGGTGTCGGGATGACGACGGCGACCCGACCGTCCTCCCCGCCGCGCTCCTTGACCAGGTAGCCGTCGTCGACCGCCTTTTTGAGGCGTTCCTCGCGGGTCCGGTTGGAGCCGGTCTTCATGCGTTGACAGGCGGCGCTTACGGTCAGGGGCTGGCCCTTCAGATTCTCCACCATGCAGCCGACCAGGAGGTACCAGAACTCCTGCGTGAAGTAGCTCGGCCGGTTTTCGAAGGTCGCGTCCCAGTCGCGCGCATAGGCTTCGAGCGCCTCGATCCAGGCAAAAAGCGTGGCGGGCTCCAACTCCGCGACGGGGGTGTCGGTGGGATCCAAGAGCGTTTTCTTCTTCGTCTTCCAGCACCAGAGACTAGGCCCTAAACCAAACATCGCGCAAGTCCGCCGCGGGCCTTTGCTCAAGCCGGGAGACATGCTTTACTCAGCCCCGGTGGGGAGGCTCGGATGATCGAGGTCGAAGG
>JAKSBY010000145.1 GCA_022360855.1 Sphingomonadales bacterium
AACGCACGTCCACGTCCGCAGGCAAGGCCTCGAGGAGGTTGGTTGGCAGTTTGCGGGGTGTGCCCATCGCGCTTGACCCTATTCCGATTGGACCATCAGAAAATAGTGATAATATATTTTTATAGACAAATATATTTTGATTATTTTGCTCAGCGCTAGGACGCAGGAGGTGCGAGGGTAGCGGAACCCGGCCTGTTTCATGGAATTGATCCAAATCGGACGCAGTTTTGGTTGGCTCTGCGGCGTTTGTGGCTAGCTTCTGGCGTCGCGCTATTTCGGGGCTGGAGCCCGTCAAATGGCGGTTGTAGTCAATTTCCCGAGTACGGTTTCCATGACGCGACATAGTAATCTTGCCCGTGATGCCTTTGTCGGCTGGACGACAAAGACCAAGGAGGACGAAGGGCACCTCGCTCATCGATTGGCCCTGCGCAGCGTGGCCGCATACGTTGCCCATGAAATCAACCACCCGCTGGGTACGATTGCCAATCTGGCGGCATTGCTGAGCCGGCGTATCGGCGATTCGGTCATCCGCCCGAGCGAGCTGGTCTCGCAAATCGACGCCATCAAGCTGGAAACCAAGCGCGCGGCCGATACGATCAAGAATCTCCGGGTGCTGGCCGGTGGCCTGCACGGCCATAGCGAAACCGTCAATCTGTGCGCCCTGCTGCGAGAGGCGATCAGCCGCTTCCGACGCCGTTACGAGAGGGAGACGGTGGCAACGCGCATCGAGTGCCGCGATCATGCGCTGTGCGTGCAGGCGGTTCCCGATCTGCTGCATATCGCGCTCTACAATCTGCTGATCAACGGGATGGAGGCCCTGCAGCTCGCCTCGGTCGAGAAACCGCGGCTGACCCTGCGGGCACGGCAGGCCGACGCCGACCAGGTGCTCATCGACGTGATCGACAACGGCCCCGGTGTCTCCGAGGCCATCAACGGGCAGATTTTCGAGCCTTTCGTCTCCAACAAGCCCGGCGGCTCCGGCCTTGGTCTGGCCATTTGTCGCGACATCGTCGAGTGGCACCGGGGTACCCTGACCTGCGAGGAGAAGGGAGCGCGACACGGCGCCTGTTTCCGAATCGCTCTGCCCAAGGAGTGAACAGGGGATGGCCGGTCATGTCTACCTGATCGACGATGATGCCGGCTTTCGCCGGTCGCTTGCCGAAATCATAGGCTCGATCGGTCTGAGCCACGATGAATCGGATTCTCCGGAACAGTTCATGTCCCTTGAGCACTTCAAGCGTCCCGGCTGTGCCGTGATCGACTATCGCCTGCCGACGTTATCGGGTCTCGAGGTGCTGAAATCCATCCGCACGCGCTCATCCATACCGGTGGTGATCATCAGCGCCTATGCGGATGTGCGGCTGACGGTCGCTGCCATGCAGGCGGGCGCCGCCGGTGTTTTCGAAAAGCCGTTGGACGACAATGAGTTCCTCGGCTTTGTGGAACATATCTGTTTCAAGGACCGCGGACGCATACAGAAACGCGACGAATGCCGCGGCATACAGGCGAGACTCGCCGACCTGTCCGACCCCGAGCGGAAGGTGCTGGATCTGATGTTGCGGGGGCAGCCGAACAAGGTCATGGCAAGCACGCTCGACAAGAGCGTCAAGGCCATCGAGCGGAATCGCCAGAACGTGGTTGCCAAACTCGGCTGCCGCACGGCCCACGAAGTGCTGCTGAAGGTGGCGCGCTGCCCGATGATGCCGCGTTCACCGCTGACATGTTCCTCGGCGCCTTGCCCCCTCTCGCTGCAGCAATGACCACGAACTGCGGACTTCCCCTCGTCGATTGCGGGATAACCCGTGCCCGGCGCGGGATAACCCTCGTCCCGTCCGGGAAAACCCCAGGCCAATGTCCGATTTTCCCCGTTGAGTGCGGAATCTCCCCGGGTGAATCGAGGCGGCACGGCTGCCACTATGCCTGCGTTTCCGCCGTGGTAGCACGGCATTTCAACAATCAAGGAGAAACCCCATGGCCGTTGAAAAAGTCAACGCGTCCAGCAGCCTCGCCGAGGTCGTTGACCGCATCCTGGATAAGGGCGTTGTGGTCGATGCCTGGGCACGCGTTTCGTTGGTGGGTATCGAATTGCTGGCCGTCGAGGCTCGTGTCGTCGTGGCTGGCGTGGACACCTATCTCAAATACGCCGAGGCGGTTGGCCTGACGGCAGGTGCGCAAGCCGCCTGACTGGAATGCGTTTGGGAGTCGGCCGCCGGCCGACTCCCATTACCGAGCTCTAGGGCCACAAACCAAGGCGAGAGGTAAACGAGATGACTTTGACGAGCGAGATGACGCGTTTGGCCGCGGAATTCGAGGACGGTCTGCAGGACCGGCTTGCCCAGATTGCTGGGATTCAGGCCCGCGTAGGCCAGGAATTGGAAGACGGACAGGTGGCCCGGGCCCGCGCCATGGCGGAGCATTCCGAAACGATCGATGCTGATCTGAAGGGGCTGTTCAGCGAAGCGGCAATTATCCGCGGCAGGGCGGAGGATCTGATCGACGACTTTGCAGCCCAACGTGAAAAAAATGCGGCGACGATGAGAGCCAAGTTGGAATCCCATGTGGCCGATCTGCAGGTATCGGTCGAGAAGCTGCTGGGATCCTATTCGTCCGCCCGTGACTCCATGAGCGCCCGAGAGGCGGCCGCGCGTCAGGCCTATCTGAAGGAGCTGCAGGCGCGCGTTCAGGCGTTGCTCGCAGACGCCGCCAAGTTTGTCGATGGCCTGAGGAAGGATCGTGAAAGGGCCGGGCGCGTCTGGGCGCGGCATGCGCGCAACATGAGCAAGCTTCGCCGTGGCGGCGACAGAAAACCGGAGAGTGCGGAGGCGAAGAGCGCCCCGACGGGCGGTGCGAACGGGCCGGCAGCAAAAAAGAAGGGTGCGGATGACCGCGCCGCTGCGCCGGCCCCGAAGAAAAAATCGGGCAAGGTCTGAAGTGCCAGATGTCAACGGAAATCGATGCACCGCAGCCTGACGGCGTGACCACGCTGACGCCACGCGCGCGACAGGATTTTGTGGAAACGGACAATGTCAAGGCGGTTGCCAAACGCGCATTGGCCTACCTGAATGCGGGATTCTCGGTGCATTTCAGGGGGCCGGCGGGAACCGGCAAGACGACCCTGGCTTTGCATACGGCCGCGCAGCTCGGCCGGCCCACGGTGATGATTACCGGCGACGAGGAGATGGTGACGTCCAACCTCGTGGGCGCGCAGCAGGGCTACAACTACCGCAAGGTTGTCGACAAATTCATACACACGGTCATGAAGGTCGAAGAAACGGCCGACAGGCGCTGGGCCGATCATCGGCTGACGACGGCCTGCCGGGAAGGCTATACGCTGATCTACGATGAGTTCACGCGGTCCCGCGCCGAGGCCAATAACGTTCTGCTGAGCGTGCTTGAAGAGGGGCTCCTGGTACTGCCCGCGCAGAATCAGGAGGAGCCCTATATCAAGGTGCATCCGGACTTTCGTGTCATCTTTACCAGCAATCCCCAGGAGTATGCCGGCGTGCACGATGCGCAGGACGCGCTCGGCGACCGGATCGTAACGCTCGATATCCAGCATGCCGACCGCGAGCTCGAAATCGCCGTGGCCGCCGCGCGTTCGGGCCTCGGCCAATCCAAAGTCGCGCCCATTGTCGACTTGGTCAGGGAGTTTCGCGACACGGGCGAATACGACCAGACGCCGACGCTTCGCACCAGCATCATGATTGCCCGCATGGTCGCGCAGGAAAAGCTGAAGCCGTCGGTTGACGATCCCTATTTCGTTCTGGTTTGCCTCGATGCGCTGGGCTCGAAATCCACATTCACGGGCAAGGCCGACGGCCAGCGCAAGCAGCAGCAGAAGCTGCTCCTCAACCTCATCCAACACCATTGCCCGGCGCCGATCCGGCGCGGGGCGGCAAAACCGACAAAGCGGCCCGACATGTCCGGCCGTAAACCGGTGCCCGCCATGGCGGTGGAGGAGCCGGTATGAACCATAAACGTCCTCCAAGGGCGCGAGGGCTGCGCGAGGTCGCGACCTTGCAGACGGTGTTGCACGGCGCCCGTCCGCGCGAGCGTCACCACCTTGTGAGCCGGTTTGCGCGGCTTGAGAACGAGCGGGCCCGTCTGGAGCGCGAGTTGGAGATGTGGACCGCCAGGAAATCGGCGACGGAGAGCACCTTGTCCAAACTCCATGAGCAGATCGAGACGCTCCGACCCCGGCTGCTGGAGGAGGAGACGCCGGCGGCGCGCCCGGAGGGCCGTCCAAGCCCGGCCGGGCGCCGCAAGCGCCCGGCGGGAAAGCCCGCCGAGCCGCCTCGGACCCACAATTTCCCCATTGAGTATTAGCGCCGTGCCGAAAACAGCAGACGTTCGCCCGCTCTCTCGCAAATTGGAGGCCGATTGTGTCTAAGAAGCGCAAATCGAGCGGGAAGGGGGGTGACGGTACCCCGGGCGACATCGATCTGGACTTCGGCGGCGTCCTTCGTGGCCTTGGAGACTTCGTCAACCTCGTCGGCAAGCTGGCGGAGGCTGGAGAACGGCATGTTGAGCGCCGCGGGGAGTTTCGCGTCAAAGGGCTGGGCGATCAGGCGCGTGGCGTCTACGGGTTCAGCATTCGCAGCGGAATCGGGGGCGGCAAGCCGCGGGTCGAGCCCTTCGGCAACCTGCATGCGGGCGATGACGGGCTGGTGGTCAAGGACGCGCGCGAGCCGATCATCGACGTGTTCGACGAGGGCGAGGAGATCGTCGTCACGGCCGAGCTGCCGGGCGTGTCGGCCGAGGAAATCTCTATCCGCTTCGAGGGCGACGTCCTGACGATCGAGACGCTGGGCGAACGGCGCTATGCCAAGGACGTGTCCCTGCCGGCGCCGGTGCGGACCGCCGATACCAGCTACACCTACAACAGCGGGGTGCTCGAGATTCGCGCCGGCAAGCGGGCTCCGGGAGACGGAGACCACGCATG
>JAKSBY010000637.1 GCA_022360855.1 Sphingomonadales bacterium
AGCCATCGTCGATGCCTTTGACGAAATCTCATGCCCTCCCGACCGGGATTTAGCCTGGAGCCACTCGCCAATGGTGAGAGGCATCGAAGAACTGCCGGCCGTTTTTTCCAGGAACAAGGGGCGCCCGGGTAATGGCTCAAAGCTACTGGCGGCTACGGTTTCCGGTGTACTGCTTACGGTGAACGTGATTACGACGCCCGACGCGGCGCAGGCTCAGGCGACTCAGCCCAGCATTCTGGACAAGGTGGTCGTCACGGCGGAAAAGAGGGAAAAATCGCTGCAAAATGCCCCCAACGCCATTTCCGTCCTTAATGACGTGCAGCTTGAGACTTTGGGGATCAGCAGCCTGGACCGGCTCGCCGATGGGATAATCCCGTCGCTGCGGATCGAGCCTAACGGCACGTCGCCATCGAGCCTTGTGATTGCCATCCGAGGCAACGGCGCGACCGATCCGGGACAGGTGACCCGCGAAAGCTCCGTTGCCGTCTATCTGGACGGCTTCTATCTGAGCCGGACCCAAGGGCTCAGCATGGAGCTTGCCGACCTCGACCGCATAGAGGTCTTGCGTGGACCCCAGGGCACGCTGTTCGGCCGCAATGCCACCGGCGGCGCGGTCAACATGATTTCAAGAAAGCCGTCCGGTGAATTCGGCATCCGGCAAACCGTGGGCTATGGCCGGTTCGACGAAATCCGCAGCGTGACGAGGGTTGATCTGCCCGAGTTCTCCGGCTTCCGCCTTAAGCTCGACTACATCCACCATCAGCGGGACGGCTGGGTGGACAACACGGCGGCCGACCAGTCCGACTTCAACGCTTTCAACCGCGATGCTCTGCGGATCAGCCTCAATTGGCAGCCCACCGACACGTTGGAACTGGAATACGGCTTTAACTATGCCGACACGTCCGAGACGTTCTTCTATCACCAGCTTTTGGTCGACAATATCGGTATTATCGGCGTCGAGCCGGGCCGCCAGCGCCAGACCCGCTTTCCCATCGTGCCGCTCGAGCCCATCGTGACCGAGCATATGATGCACACGCTGACCGCGACTTGGAGGCTGTCCGACAGCCTGACCGTCAAGTCCCTCACCTCCTACCGGGAGCTGGAAGAGGAACTGAACAACAACTTCACGGGCGTGCTCTATTTCAACGGCCTAGTCGTCGACAAGGACATCGATCAGGATCAATGGACCCAAGAGGTGCAGCTTCTCGGCACCTCTCGACGGTTGGAATGGGTGGCGGGTTTCTACTACTTCGACGAGGACGCCTCGGACAGTTCCCAAGACCTGTTCTCGCTGGACGTTTTCGGGCTCCTGACGGGCACCCCACTTACCCCGATCATACCGCCGACGACCTTCAATGTCTTTGCCGGTGCCGACGTGCCGCTGCGGACGATCGAGGCGAATGCCAAATCCGTCGCTGTCTACGGCCACGCCACCTGGACCCCGCCCGTCTTCGACGACCGCCTGCATATCGGCGTCGGCCTGCGCTACACCAATGACGACCGCTCCGGCACCCGCGACCAACTCGGCGTTACGGCGTTCGACCTGAGTACCGACCACCTCGATCCCTCGGTCACCATCAGCTATGACTTGGCCGACACTGTTCTCGCCTATGCCAAATACTCGACCGGATACAGGGCCGGTGGCGTCAGCCCGCGCTCAACCACCTTCACGCCGTATCAGGAGGACGAGGCGGAGACCTTCGAGATCGGCGTCAAATCCGAATTCTGGGGGTCTCGCGTTCGTCTCAACGCCGCGGCCTTCACCACCAACTATGACGGGCTCCAGATCGACTTTTCCGATCCCGACAACCTTATCATCGTTGAAACGATCAATGCCGCCAATACCGTCGAGATCGACGGCGTGGAGATCGAGCTCACCGTCATCCCCGTCCCCGGCCTGGTGCTCGGCTTCAACTACACCTATCTGGACGGCGATATTCCGTTGCAGCCCAATCCGCTGGCCGATGGCGAGCTAACGCAATTCGCGCTGGTCCAGACGCCCGAGCACGCCGGCTCACTGACCCTGGACTACACGTTCGAACCGTGGAGCTTCGGCACCCTGACCGCCCATCTGGACGTGACCGCGACCGACGAATACGCCTATGTGGCCTTCGCGCCCCGCTCTCAGGTGCTGGATTCCTACGCGCTGGTCAATGCCCGACTCACACTGGCGGACATACCGGTAGGCAACGACACCAGCCGGCTTTCTCTCTCGGTGTGGGCCCGCAATCTGGGCGACGCGGAATACATCATCTTCGGCTTCCCCGTCGGCGTGCCACCCATCGCCCTGACCCAGGTCTTCGGCACACCGCGGACGTTCGGCTTCGACGCGACACTCGAATTCTGAATCAATGCAATAATATCAGCCACCCCTGGCCGTCCTTGAAGTGGCAGTCAAGGAACGGCTATCCCACAAAGATAGTTAACGGCGAGATTTGATTGTCGTCCGCCGGATCTATGTATTGATAAATAAAAATTGCCATACAACCTACAATGGACAAAGTACAACTTATAATGGACAAAATTTTTACTTATTAGTATCGCAGGATTATTTAGTTCGATCCAACTATCCTGCTTATCGTTTTTGAGATTTGCTGCGATTGATCTCTAGGCCGGTTTCCTCCCCATAATGCGCTTCAGAAAACGGCGGGTGTGTTGCTTCGGGCAAACGCGTTTCCGCCCGCGAGTTGTACAGGGAGAAGCAGTCGTGTCCATCGAAGCCGGGCGGGTTAGCCGTTTTATCAGCCGTGTTGCGTACAAGTCGGGAAGTCCTCGCCGTGGCGGTGTAAGCGCCCGTTTGGGTTGTGCTAGGCTGGTCGTTCGATTGCTGGGCCGCCTGGCGGCCGGGAGTACTTGTCTGGCTGTGAAGTCACCTTTGTCCGTATCACCTCTGTCCGTATCCCCAACGGCGCTGGCCGCTGCCGTCACCCTTGCGTTCTGTTGGACGTTCGGCACGGCCGGCGCCACCCTCGCGGACGAGCGGTTCGACATCCCGGCGCAACCGTTGGAGTCGGCGCTGAAGGAGTTCGCGCGTCAGGCCGACATCGAGGTCCTGTTCACCGGCGAGGACGTGGCGCGGCTCAGGAGCCGGCGCGTGTCCGGGGCGCTGACCCGCGAGGAGGCCATCGCCGGCCTGCTCGACGGCACCGGGCTGATCTTCGAGTTCGAGACCGAGGGCCTGCTCATCGTGCGGTTGGCGTCGGAGACGGCGGCGCGCGGCGGGACGCCCGGGGGAGCCCCTCTCTCCCCGGGCGGCACCCTGCGGGTGGCCGAGCTGGAGAGCGCACCGCGCCAGACCGACGCCGGCGACGCCGACTTCGCAGACGCGAGTTTCGCTGACGGCGATGCAGACGAGGACAGCCTCGAAAACATCGTCGTCACCGGCACTCTCATCCGCGGCACCAAATCCGCCGTCGGCTCCAAGCTCGTGGTGGTCGACCAACAGGAGATCGAACGCGGCGGCTTCGGCAACGTCCAAGAGGCGATCCAGAGCCTGCCGAACGTTTTCAGGGGCGGGATCAGCGAGGATTCACGATCGCTTGATAACAATAACAATCTGTCAGGCGGCACAAGCATAAATCTGCGCGGCCTGGGGGTTGGCAATACGCTGACCCTGGTCAATGGACGTCGGCTGGCGCCAGGCGGACTTGCCGGAGCATTTGTCGACGTTTCCAATATACCAGCCACACTGATCGCGCGCATCGAGGTGCTGGCGGACGGGGCCTCAGCCACCTACGGATCGGACGCCATTGGCGGCGTCGTGAACGTTATTCTAAGGGACGACTTCGACGGAGCTGAAACCGGCCTTCGGTTCGGCACGGTGACCGAAGGCGGGACGCAGGAATACCGTGCAAGCCAGACTTTCGGTAAGGCGTGGGACTCAGGCCATGCAGTCATTTCGTATGAGTATTACAAACGGGAAGAGCTTGGCTACGAAGACAGGACTTTCACGGCAAGCAGTGATCTCCGTCCATTAGGTGGGGACGATTTCAGGACAAATGCCAGTGTTCCGGGGAACATTCTGGGCGGGTCCGGATTCGCCATTCCGGATGGGCAGGACGGTACCAATCTGGCGGTAGACGACCTGTTGCCAGGGCAAGTCAATCTCTTTAATGAGAATCCGGCGAGGAGTCTTCTCCTGGATCAAGAGCGGCATAGCGTGCTCGTAACGGCCTCGCAGGAGCTGGACGAGAGAGTTGAACTGTTTGCGGAGGGTCGTTTCAGCGACCGTGACTTTGAGCGAGGTGTGCCTCAAGGTGCTCGCACACTAAGGGTGCCCTCCTCCAACCCATTCTTCGTCGACCCCTTCGGAGACAGCCCCTTCGTTCGTGTCAGCTATAATACGCTTGTCGATTTTGGGGGAATTGAACTTCCGGGCCAGACCAGAACCTACAACGCCGTCTTGGGAGTAAAAACAGATCTTTGGGGCGATTGGCAGATACAAGCCTACGGCTCTTATAGCCGGGAAAGTAGAGTATCTATGTCCAGAAGCCTCGATACTACGGCTTTGAATGCCGCTCTTGCCGATCCGAAGCCGGCCACGGCATTCAATCCATTCGGCGACGGGTCCTTTCAACAGAATCCCGATACAATTGATTCCATTGTCTTTTCGGTACCAAGACGCGGTAAATCCGGCATATGGACCGGTAATATCGTATCGGACGGATCGCTTTTTCAGCTTCCGGGAGGTGCGATCAAACTGGCCTTGGGGGCAAATCTTGACAAGTATTCACTCGACTCTTTTACAGACACTGGCCCTCTTGGAATCATAGAGACTGCCGACCAACGGGACGTCGTGGCGGTCTTCGGCGAAATATTGGTACCCCTGTTCGATGAGGACAACAGGCGGCCCGGACTGGAACGCCTGATCGTTTCCGCCTCGGTCCGATATGAAGATTATGACGATGTGGGCGATACCGCAAACCCCAAGGTTGGACTTATCTGGGGCCCCATCGACGGACTGGACATCCGAGGCACCTACGGCACCTCGTTTCGGGCACCAGACTTGGTTGAGTTGGATATCGCTTCCAATGGTACGTTTATCTTTCCACTATCCGATCCGTCCTCTCCCACCGGCAGCACATTGAGTCTGATTCTGAACGGCAACAACAGCGAATTGGAAAACGAAACAGCTACAACCTGGACAGTCGGGTTTGACTATGCGCCGCCTTCTGCGCCGGGACTTTCGTTCGATCTGACCTATTACAACATTGACTTTGATAACAGGATTAGCAGCGCATTCAGTGCCGGTTTTGGCATACTGTTTCAGGAACAGCGATTTACTTCGGCAATCATCAGAAACCCCACTGAGGCCCAGATCGATGAAGCGTGTGACGTGGGCGGCACGAATTTTGATATTGGGTTTGGTCCGTGTCGGACAACGGCGATCGGCGCTATCGTCGATTTCCGTCTTATCAACGCGGCGATAACAAAGACCGACGGCCTCGACTTCAATATTCGATACAGGTTCGACGCAGGCAATATCGGTCGGCTCAACCTCCACATGGGCGGCACATACATCTTTTCTTTCGATGAAGCTTTTGGTCCGACCGCGCCAATAGCCGAGTTGGTCAACACGGTCGGCAACCCGATCGGGCTAACGCTACGCAACAGTGTGATCTGGGACGACCAGAATGGCTTGTCTGCCGCCATCTATTTGAACTACAGCGACAGCTATACCGACAACGTTAGTGATCCCGAACGGAAGATCGAGAGCTGGACGACTGTAGATCTGACGTTGACGTATCGGACGGAGGGCAGGCTCGCCAATGTGGGGTTGAACGACATTCGCCTTTCTCTGAGCATTCGGAATCTGTTCGATACGGATCCGCCGTTTGTCAATAATCCGCTCGGCATAGGCTACGACCCCGAGAACGCTAGCCCGTTGGGGCGCTTCATCTCCTTCACTATCACCAAGACCTGGTAGCTAAAGTGTTCCCCCTCGGTTCCCGCCCCGTTCCGGGGTGGGAACCGAGGGCTAAAAGGATTCTACTATCAGGCAGTCAGGTATCTGTCGGGCGCGTACTTCGTTCGTTCTCAATCCTTTTGATTTTCCTTTCCACCGCTGCCAGCAGTGACGTGCCGGAGCCGGTATCCAATCGACCGGCCAAACAGCCCTTCACCATTGACGACTATTTCAAGATCAAGCGGTTCAAGGAACTGGCCCTATCCTCCGACGGCGAAATGATCGCCTACGCCGTGGAATGGCAATCGCTGGAGGAAAACAAGACCCTGCGGCGCATCTATGTGAGCGCTACAGCGCCTGGCGCGGAAGCCGAGCTCATCGAGGATATTCAGGATGCTCGCGATCTTGCCTGGATCCCTGGCGGGCATGAACTGGCATTTCTTTCAGGCCGTAGCGGGGTTACGCAGGTGTTCGCTTACGACTTGGCATCGCAAGCTATTCGCCAGCGTACGGACAGCGAGCATCCCGTAGTCAAGTTCGGCTTCGCGCCTGACGGCCAATCCTTGGCGTTTATCACGCAGGAAGCATCCGACGGGGCGTCATCGCTCTACAAGCAATTTCGGAGTGGTGATACGGGCGTCCTGATCGATTCAGATTCGGTCAGTATGCATGACTTCGTTAACCCGGACTGGCCAGATTTGTCTGCCCGGCCATCCAGGAACCTATGGCTGGCGGTTGCAGAAAAACTGCCATTTCAGGCTAAAGTGCCCGGAAATGCAGAAGATTTCCACTGGTCCTTCAACGCGAAGAAACTATCGGTAACCTATATTGAAAGCAATATGTCGCCCGCTTTGGTCGATGTTTTTCGCTCTAGCATCGGTATTTTGGATTCGGGCGACGGAGACTTCAGAGTACTCAGTTCGGTCGTACGTCGATCAAGCAATGGTGCAATAGTAGGCTACGTCGGGGGTGAATGGATTCCGGGCAAAGACAGTGTACTTGTTAGACGCATTACTGACACAGGCACCTGGGCAAGTCGAAGATACCCAGAGTGGTCCATGGTCGACATTCCGACTACGGGAAGGTTGGAAGAGGCCGGGCAGAACTGGCAGGAGATTGGAGCCTATGGCCTGGGCACCTTCGTTCCGCGAAACGAGTTTCAGTTCTACATAAACGCGCCGGTCAACGCCGTTCGTTCACTTTACGTCGTCCAGTCTTCAGCCATAAGACAAGCTGATATTGTTCGCGGCGTACGGGGCAGCGTCTTGCTTTTTCGGTTTGGCGGCGACTTCAAACAGGCAGCCTTTGTCATTGAAAGCTTGAGCCGGGCCCCAGAAGTCCATATTTGGCGAGAGGGTCGAGGCATCCACCAGTTGACTCGTTTGAACAAGGCGCTTGCCAAAGCAATGCTGCCAAAAGCCAAAGAGGTGAGTTGGCAAAGCCAAGATGGCACC
The DNA here is from genome assembly GCA_022360855.1 of Sphingomonadales bacterium. Lineage (GTDB taxonomy): Bacteria > Pseudomonadota > Alphaproteobacteria > Sphingomonadales > JAKSBY01 > JAKSBY01. Next base: position 7,360 of record JAKSBY010000637.1, read on the forward strand.
GAGGTTCATGGCTGGCTGTTGAATCCAGTTGGGCGAAAGCACGCAAGCCAGCCATGGCCACTTATTACTTTCATCCATGGTGGCCCCGGATACCCGATGACGGATGAATTTGCTCACTATTTTCGCAACTGGGCATACCCTTTTTATGTCTATGCCTTGGACGGTATGGCCGTCTTCGTGCCGAATTATCGAGGCACGATGTCGTATGGCCGCAAGTTTGCCGAGCCGAGCAGGATCGACAGAGAACCAGTGGAAGATATAGTCGGCGGTATACAACATCTGATTGAGATTGGCGTTGCTGACCCAAAGCGGCTTGGCATATCTGGTCACAGCCATGGAGCATGGCTTGCCCCAGTTGTGATGACACGGGCCAACATCTTTCATGCCGGCTCGTTTGCCGAGGGCTGGGGCAATCAAGCGGTATTATACGACTTGATGCCCGGGGCTGTGAATCGATTAACCCATGACATCATCAGCGATGGCGGCCTATATGCCAATCCCGAGCGATACATAGAGCTCTCACCTGAACTTCACCTAGGGCGGGCAAAAACCGCTGTCCTGTTCGAAGCCGGCGCCAAAAGTGCAGCTTTATTGATGCTTGGCTTCCCGAAGGCGGCTCGGACTGCGGGTATGCCAGCGGAATTGGTGGTATATCCCAAGACCGGTCACAATATCACCATTCCGTACCTGCAGAAGGAATCGGCGAAACGAAATCTTGATTGGTTTCGTTTTTGGCTAAAGGGTGAAGAAGACCCGGATCCCACGAAGTTTGTCCAATACAAGCGTTGGCGTAAAATGCGTAAGGAAAGCCTTCGTGCTGGAGATCATCCTGAGACAGAAATTACAAGAGTACAATAATCTCGAAGGCAGGCGACTTCACTACGTCAGGAGGAAGTCAGAGGACCAGTGTGCAGCGCGTATGCTGCACACTGGTCGTAGTCAGGTTCGATTACTAGAACCGATGGGTAATGCCATCATCCAGCGGAGGAAGATTGACACCCTTTGTAGCTTCAGAGACTCTGCCAAGATCGATCATCTTCGATTCCTTTCGAGTTGAAGTTGCGCCGGATCACTCCGACAAAGATGAGGTTATATTTGGTTTGAAGAAACCTCTAACACTATAAAAACATTATATTTTTAGAGATTATCAGCGAGCTTTATTTGGCCTGGTCGCGCCGGGCAAGGAAAGTACGCAGCCGCTATCTAGAGCCAAATTAGGCGTCTATTTTTGAGCGAGTTGACAATTGCTCTTCCCACGTCAGAGCCGTTATCCCGTGACGAAAGAAACCTCCAGTCCAGTCGACAGACTATCAGGCTACATCCGAAAGGTCTGGCTGTCATCGAGTGGGGGAAGCATGGGGCCTTTCGTGACTTCCGAGACTCTTCCTAGATCAATCATCTGGATTTCCTTTCATATCACAGAGAAGCCGACGTATTCCGGCAAGCTACACCGCCATCTCCTTACTTTTGACCTGTTTCATCGGTCGATCTATCCAGCCCCTGAGCCAGACTTCTGTCGCGAAATAGCCCAGCATTTGTTGAGGCGATGTTTCGAGAAACAAGCCTTTCTTGCTCAGGGCCTGTTCAACCCTGTCGCGCAGCAGTACTTTCTCCTCTACTATCACCCCTTCCAGCAACCATTCTCGCAGAAGGTCAATGTTGTGATCGTAGATATCGCGATAATACGGGCCGGGCGTGCTCTTTGTGTGCCGTATGACGATGTCCCGCGGCAAATCGTGCTGGAAGGCTTTGCGAGCCAGCCCACGGTCGATGCCGCCATGGGTTAGGACCCAGATGGGAATGCGCAAGCAGGCCTCTATGATAGGTTGGGTAAGGTAAGCGTGCACGCGCTCGGCAAAATAGTTCATATCCCAATGGTCATAGTATTCGATAGAGAACAGAGCACAGCAAAAAATGTGAACGAACTTTCCTTTGGCCATGCCATCATTGGGGATCAGGAGGGGGTGCAGGAACTTCTCATGGCCGTCTGTGCCGGCAAAGTCCAGATTGATAAACGGTATTTTGTAGTCCTTAAATAGTTCATCACGCACATATCTATAGCAAGGGGCGGGAATAAACCGTTCTTTCGCCATCCCCCGCAAGATCTTAAAAAGTGATTTACGGCCATAACGGGCCGCTTCCATACCGACCCTTAGTGTGTCCCGGCCGAATCCACGCGCGTGCACGTAGTCGAGCGCACCAAGGCTAAGGGCGGGCTGGAAAAAGACATTGTCGCCGCCGACGCCATAGAATAGAGCTTGCGCTTGTTTTTCCTTCGCGATGCCCAATACATCGTTGATCAAGCCGACGCAGTCGAAATAGCCTGGTGGTCTTGCCAACTTGTTGGAGTGGAAGAGCTTCGTCAGATCAGCCTTTCTATAGTCGAGCTCCAATTCAATGAACGGAACACCGAACTTGTCGGCCGCCTGCCGGCTGTAGAACCGCTCTTCCCCGCCCGGGGACTTGGTGAAGTAATTGATACAGGTGATCTCGGGCCGCTTCGGCGCTTGCGCCATGCAGGCCAGGACGATGGAGGAATCGAGTCCACCCAGATTGTGGACCACCCGGTCATAGCAGCCGGCCAGCGCGCCGATGGTGCTTTTGACGGTGGCGCGCAGGAGCGCCGCGGCCTCCTCCGGGTCCTCCACCACGTCGGTCTGAGAGATCTCCGTCGGGTCCCACACGAAGCGGCTCTTGCGTTCGAACGGCCCGATCTCCAGGCACTCGGCCGGCAGCACTTCGCCCACCTCGTTCAGCCCCGTATGGGTCTTCTGGTACATCGGGAACATGATGTTGGTCTTCAGATACTCCCAGTTGACCGTGAAGGGCAGGAAGTCGAAATTGGCCGCGTCCTGCATGTCGGAGAAATAGATCTCGACGCCGCGATAGGGCGTGGAAAAGCAGGGGAAGGCGCCGGTGGGGTCGCGCATGATGTATTTGGTGCCGCTGGCCGCGTCGTGCAGGAAGGCGACGTAGCGGCCCCAGTAATTGTCGATCAGGTGCTGGCCCCGGGTCTCGAGGCATTTGCGCGATTCGGTTTCGTCCAGGTCCGCAATCTGCGACGTGTAGTCGTTCCTGAACAGCCGGCCGAGGACGGCGCCGCCGTCGCGGTGCAGGCGGTACGTCTGCATGCGGCCCCTCTCTGCGCCGGCGTCATAGATCGCGAGGCCGGCACCGTCCCAGGCCTGCCGCCATTGATGCGGCGAGACTTCGTTAAGCTTCGCCGCGATGAACCGGGCCGCCTTCGCAGCCTCGCGGTCCGTGCGGTTCCAGACTAGAGCGATGTAGCGGTACATGGTCATACGCGCGCCTCCGGGTCAGACCGCCATGATCGGCTGGTTCTGGCAGGTGGTCTGGATGAAATCGTCGTAGATGACGTTGCCGCCCTGCACCCAGCAATGGGCGTAGAACTCGTTGAGGCGGACGCCGAAATACCAGGTCGGGCAGACGCCGTATTGGGCCAGGAACTCGATCAGGAACAGCGAGTTGAACAGGCAGTTGTCCTTGACCGTGACGAACAGGGGTTTCAGGATCTTGTAGATTTCCACCAGCTCGTTGATGCGCTCGGCGTCGGGCTCGCTGCCGCCTCGGGCCAGGTGTCGCTCTTTGCGGCGCTTGACGCGGGTGACGATGCGCTCGATGGAGGCGAAGCGCAGCATGGATTTGGTGACGATCAGGGCCTTGAAGAAGGCGAGCACGTGGCCAGCGCGGATCTTCGGCGCTTCGCCGATCTCGTAGCCCAGGAGCTCCCGCAATTCGCCGTTCTGGGCGATGAATTCGGCCCGTTTGCCCGCATCCGGATCCTGAGTGACGAGGCCCCGGTCGATCAGGTCCTGAACCATCCGGGCTACGTCTTCTTCACATGGCGTATCCCGCAGGCGTCCGGCGTTCTCGGGATCCGTCGCCGTGAGCGGCGGTAACCCCAGCAGCCTTGCGACGGGCCCGGTATGCCGGCTCTCCAGGCAGGAATATCTGTCATTATGCAGGTCGAGGAAAACCAGCGCGCCGTCGGTCAAACAAACAAATGTCGATTTGGTCAGGAGATATTCCGGCTGTGCTGTCGCGTCCATCGCCCCCTCGACTTAAGATCACTGCTTGTTTACGCATTGGTTTCGACCAGAAGCAGAGAATAAAGTGAACCTGGATGGACTCGTAACCTTATATTCTGATTATATTTTTCTGGATGACTTGCGAATCTCCACCATCACCGCATGTCAAAGACACAGGCGGCGGCGGTCACCGAAAAGCCACGAAATCCACTAGTCGTTTACGCCGACTCTCTTTTCTCGATCGTTACGTTCCTCCCCTGCCCGTGCTGGGTGTTCCACAGTGCGGCATAAGCTCCATTCTTTCCCAGCAGGGTTTCATGCCTACCTCTTTCGATAATCCGCCCGTGCTCCAGCACGAGGATTTCGTCCGCGTGAACCACCGTCGACAGCCTGTGAGACACGATCAGGGTCGTCATGCCCTGCGACACTTCGATCAGGTTATCGAGAATGGCGAGCTCCGTTTTCGCATCCAGCGACGACGTGGCCTCATCGAATATGAATATCTGCGGCTTTTTGAGGACGGCGCGGGCAATCGAAACGCGCTGTTTTTCTCCGCCGGACAGTTTCAGGCCGCGCTCGCCGACGACGGTCTGATAGCCGTCCGGCATGACCATGATCCTATCATGGATGTGCGCGATCCGGGCGGCTTGCTCGATTTCGGAAGTGCCGCTGCCTAGCCGGCCAAAGCCGATATTATAGGCAACGGTATCGTTAAACAGCACCGTATCCTGCGACACGATCGCTATCGCGCGTCTTACGCCCTCCAGCGCCATATGGCTGACCGGCTCACCATTCAGGTAGATCTCGCCTCTGTCCGGATCGTAGAACCGCATCAAAAGCCGGACCAGCGACGACTTCCCGGAACCGCTCTTGCCGACAATTGCCAGGGTCTTGCCGGGCTCCACGTCAAAGTCGACATTCTCGAGCACCCGATGACCGTTGCTGTAGGAGAAGTCGACCCGGCGCACCTGCAGATGGCCCGTGCCGGCATGCCCGCGCCGGCCTCCCGGGATAACCGAGACCCGGGATCGCTCGTTCTTCTGGCCCATCAGCTTCATCATCTTTTCGATGAACGCTACGCCATAGGCTATATCGCGAAAGGCGGCCCCCAGAGTCTCCAGGGGCCTCACGATCTGAAGCATGTAGGCGTTGACGAGCACGAAGTCGCCGACCGAGATACTGCCCGCCTGGACGCGCTGCACGCCGAAGATCATCGCCGCTCCCAGCGACAGCGCAAACACCGCCGCAACCAAAAGCCCGCTTTCCGTCTTGCGCCAGTAGAAAGTCGACCACCGGCGTTCGGACTCCGCCAATGCGGTGTCGTAGCGCCGGTTTATCTCACCCTCGGCGGCAAAGCTCTTGACCGTCTCGGCGTTTAAGAGGCTGTCCGTCATGTTGGCGTATGCCTCGATCTGGGTCGCGGACACCTTGCGGCTGGGGCCGATAATCCGGCCCGCGCCAAATGCAAAGACGGCCGAGTACGCCACGATCGAAAGACCCAGGATCAGGAGGAACGGCCCCTCGAACAGAAAGAGCAGGACCAGGCCAACCGCGAGAACCTCTATGAGCACCGGAAGGACCGTGAAAACCGTGTGATTCAGCAGCACCCGGTAACCCGCGAGGCCCTGTACCAGGGTCTGGTTCAGGGCGCCGGTCTTCCGATCGAGATGAAAGGACAGGGGCAGGTCGATGACGTGCTTGAGAAGACGCCGGCTCAGCCGACGGTGAAGGCGCTGGTCCGCGGTTCCGAAGAAGAACCACCTGGCCTCTCCGAGCGAACGGGAAATCCAAAGACCGACAATATAGAAGGCGACATAAGAGGCCGGCTCGAAGAGCCCCTGCTCCGCACTTCCCAGGCCGTCAACCGCGTATTTGAGAGCGACCGGCGCAAGCGCCGCCAATCCTGCCGTTGCCAGCACCAGGAGCAATGCGAACGCGAGACGCCTTTTGACCAGACTATCCGCCTCCGCCCAAGCCAGGGAAATCGCCTGTGCGACCGTGCTTTTCACCTCCTTTCGCTCCCCGGAAAATCGGACGAGGCCCGCAGCCTAAGCAGAGATCCTCTCAACAGACGGAGAAGTTCGGGCAAACGGTCCAGCCGATTTCGGAAATACGCCTCCAGATCCCCACGCAATCGGGCGAAGTTCTTTTGGTGATAGGTTTCGCAAAGCCGCCGGAGCTCGGCTTCGCCTTCGCCGAATATCTCGTAGTCTTTCCTGCGAACGAAATAGGTCCGGTCGTTGATGTTTCGGACCAAATGCACCACATCGGCGTTACCGGTTTGTCGGGCGATGTGAATAAAAAGCTCGTTTGTGAGACGAACGGTGAGTTTTGAGGAGAATTCGGACGACTCCCCCGCACTGCTCAAGAGATCCGGCGGCTTGAGAAAGCCTGGTACGCGACCGCCCCGTTCCAGATGGCCAAGGGACCACGCCAACAGCAACCCTTGAAGGGAATACAGGTCCCTGACCTCGGATTCGGAAATCTCCTTGATAAAGAACCCGGATTTCGGAACGTCCTTGATAACCCGCTCTGCGGCGAGCCGAATCAGCGCCTCGCGGACCGGCGTGTTGCTGACGAACAGCTTGTCGGCTAGCGGTTCCACCAGGATTCGTTTTCCCGATGGGACCTCATCGGCGATAACATGCGCCTTTACGCTTTCGTAAACGCCGGTCCCTTGAAGCCCGCTTGTCGGTTTATTGTTTCGAACCACGGCCCGCATTCGGTTGCCTCGCACCAATTCGGAGTGGGACCAGGGGTCCCACGATGGGTTTCGATAAAGGGGGCGAGTCGCGCAGCCCGCGCCGGTGGCCCAGCCGGGAACTCCGGCGCAGAAAATCGGGCGTAGACATTCGTTCGGCCGCTCCTCCGCCCCCATCACGTTGGAACGCGTCAAGTCTCGGTCAAATGCGGCCGTACTGAAATCGGCTGATTAGCCTAGTTGACCTCGGCCTACTATCGCAGGTTGAACGGCAGAATCGTCGTGGCCAAAGCCCGCACAGGGCACCGCGGCGATCGTTCAGCCCTTGCGATCCGGGCCTTTGATGACATCGGGGAAGGAAATCTGCCGGTAATGCAAAGCTTGAACGACGGCTTGTACGCGGGTTGCCGTGCCGAGCCGCTTCTTTGCCCGCTCCACATGATGGTGCACGGTCGACTGGCTGAGCCCGAGAATCTGACCGATCGCCCAATCGCTCTTGCCTTGCGCCACATATTCGAGGCATCGCCGTTCCCGCTCGGTGAGCTGCGGCGCGGGCCAACGCCGC
>JAKSBY010000501.1 GCA_022360855.1 Sphingomonadales bacterium
TGCTGAATTGGGGGGTAAGGCTTCACCGGTATCAATGCAGGAAATGGTTTCTACCGGAAAAATATCGAAGAACCGTTCCTCTACGTACTTGGAGTCCAACACGTGGGCATCGCCACCAATGGCAACTTCCTGAGGAAAAGCCAATGATGCCTTGGCTATATTTGGAATTTCCGGAAATGCCGCGCGCAGGTAGCGGGCGGCGGGCTCATTCATTATGGGGAAATCGTCAGGCAGTGGACTGTCCGCAATGTCTACCTGCATGATGTTGTATATACGATCGGCATTGGGGTAATGCTGATCAAAGCTGGCTACATAATACATAATTAGATATTAAAACGGCAGAGATATAGCACAGAAAACCAAACACCAGGCTGAGTTGACTTACCAGCGTGTGCATCTTGAAGCGAAGCAAAGCTTTAAAGGCCATGCGGCTGAAATGACCTATATAGGCAATGTACTTGTTCATGTGTTAAGTATCTTTGTTATTGTTACTCATAGCGCAGTATCATCGCCGGCCTGACCCGGGAACTCTTCCAGCTCTGGGAGAACACCGCGGCAAAGGCTATCAGTGCCGATAATCCGAAACTCACCACAAACGGCATGAGTGTGATGTTTACATCCGCCGAGAAGAAGCTGGTGTACGCCATGCCCAGGAAATAGCCGATGGGCCAGGCCAGGGCATTCGCTATCAGAATGGGCTTGGCGAAATCCAGTATCAGCATGCGCAGCAGCCGGCTCGAGCTGGCCCCCATCACCTTGCGTATCCCTACTTCCTTGCTGCGGATATTGGTGATGAAAGTTGCATTGCCTAATAGTCCTATGCTGGCTACCAGGAATCCGAATATTGATAGCGCGCCAATAGATACACTAATACTGAGGAACAAGGTATAGGCGGCATAGAACAAATCGTCCACAAATTCCCGTTGTATGGGAATCTCAGGCAACAGGCTGTTCCAGGTGTCATCGATATGTTGCAGGCCGGCATTAAGATTGTCGCGCGCCAGTTTCACCAGGACCACGAAGGTTGCTTCCGGGCGCAACAGATAGAGATTTCCTTCTGATCCAAAGTTAGAGAAATCAAGAAACTCATAGCGGCGCTCGCCGATAATGCCGATGATATTGAGTTCTACTGTGAATTCCTCGGTTGTAGTCGGAGGGCCGTAGCGGGAATAGATGGATTGACCGATCGCATCGTTGGGGTCAGTCCAGCCAAAGCTGGCCGCCGCCAGTTCATCGATAATTACAGAATAGGGACCGCTGGATGAGTTCAGTTCGGACACCGGCGGTATTCTGTCAGCACTGCGCTCGCGGCTAAATTCCCGCCCCGTCAGGATCGGCATACCCATGGTTTCCGAATGTTCATATCCTACACGGTGAATACTCATCTGCAGCGAGCTTGCGTTCAGGTCCGGTGATAAGGAAAAGCTCGAA
>JAKSBY010000136.1 GCA_022360855.1 Sphingomonadales bacterium
GGCTTCTTCGCCGACGATCCGGAGTTTCGCAAAACCGCCCTGAGCAAGAACCGCCTGGGCCGTCTCGGCACGGTCGACGACGTGGTCGGCGCCATCCTCTATCTGGCATCCGATGCGTCGGCCCTGGTCACCGGCGCCGCCCTCAAGGTCGACGCAGGCTGGACCGCGAGCTAACGCTCAGCTCGGCCCGTCATCGTGAGCGCAGCGCAGGCAAGAAGCCTATTTCGGTGACAGTTACCTTTTTATTTTCCATATAAAAACAACAGGTTAAAAAATTGATCTATAAAAAGGTAACTGTCACCGAAATAGGAATAGGCGGCAGGTTCTAGCGCTCCACGCCCGCATCCTTGCGCCGCGCCCACTTCTCCTCCAGGTCCCAGACGGCGGGAAAGCCGATCAGCCGGTTGAAGGTGTCGAAATCGAACAGCGGTACATCCGGCTGATGGGCCGTTCCCGACTGCTTGAGCCGTGTCAGTATGGTTTCGACGGCGGCGGCGGCCGCCAGGCTGGCGAGGCCGGGGAATATGGCCATGCAAAAACCCAGGCGGCGTAACTCGTCGACCGGGAGGATCGGTGTTATGCCGCCAGCTGCCATGTTGGCCAGCAGGGGCGTTGAGATGCGGGTGCAGACCTGCTTTAGTTCCTGCTCGCTCTCGAGCGCCTCCACAAAGATGATGTCGGCGCCGGCTTCGCCATAGGCGATCCCGCGCCGCACCGCGCTTTCGAACCCCTCCGGTTGGCGGGCGTCGGTGCGCGCGATGATGAGGGTTTCCCTCGGGTCGCGCCGGGCCTCGCAGGCGACCCGAATCTTCTCGGCCATGTCTTGCACCGGAATCACCCGCTTGAACGGCGTGTGCCCGCACTTCTTGGGAAATTCCTGATCCTCGATTTGAACCGCGACCGCGCCGGCCTCCTCATAGCCGCGCACGGTGTGGTGTACGTTGAGCAAGCCGCCATACCCGGTATCCGCATCGGCGATGACGCCGGCGTTCACGGTCTTGGCGAGCGTCGCCACCCGATCCCGCATCTGCGTATAGGTGGCCAGCCCGGCGTCCGGCAGGCCGTGGGCGGAGGCGGTCAGCCAGTAGCCCGACGCATAGACGAAATCGAAGCCGACCTTGTTGCTCACCAGGCCCGCGATCATGTCCGGGACGCCCGGTGCGACAACGAACTCTCCCGCCTCGATGGCGGCTCTCAAACTGGGTTTGGTCATTCTTTGCGTCTCGTTCTCCGTTTTGAAGTCGGCTCTTGCCTTGCATGCGCGCGGCAATCTATACTGCTTTGAATACGTATTCAATATGGGCATTCGCCGCGACGATAAAGGGAGGAGACAGACATGAGGCTTGGTGTCGATGTCGGCGGGACCTTTACGGACATGCTGCTGCATGACGATGCCGCGCGCAGGACCTACCGGGCCAAGACGCCGTCGACGCCGGAGGACCAGTCCATCGGGGTGGCCAAGGGTGTCGAGCTGATCTGCCGCAAGGCCGAGATCGCGCCGTCGGACATCGAGCTTGTCCTGCACGGGACCACGGTCGCCACCAACGCGGTCCTGGAGGCGAAGGGCGCGCGTGTCGGCCTGCTGGTGACCGAGGGCTTTGAGTACACCCTGCATCTGGCGAAATCCTGGACGCCGGGTCCGCTATTCGGCTGGATCGTGATGGACAAGCCGGAGCCGCTCGCCTCACTGGCCGATACCCGCGGCATCCCGGAGCGCATGAATGCCGGCGGCGAGGTGGTGCGGGAGCTTGACGAAGACAGAGCCGTCGCGCTGATCGACGATCTCTGCGGCTCCGGCATCGAGGCGCTGACGATCTCGCTTCTGCACTCTTACGCAAACCCGGCGCATGAGCGCCGGCTGCGCGATCTCGTCGCCGCGCGCTACCCGGATCTCCCGGTCTCGCTTTCCTCGGAGATCCTGCCCGAGTTCCGCGAATACGACCGCACCATCACCACGGTGATGAACGACTACGTTCGACCGATCATGAAGCGCTATCTCTCGCGCATCGAGGATCGCCTGCGGGCCGAGGAGGTGGCCGCGCGGCTGCATATCGTGCGCTCCGACGGCGGGCTGATGAGCGCCGAGGCGGCGTCGGACCGGCCCGTTCATACCGTGCTCTCCGGCCCGGCCGGGGGCGTGACGTCCACGGTGATGATCGCGCGCCGGTCGCGCTTCAAGAGACTGCTGGCCTTCGATATGGGCGGTACGTCCACCGACGTTTCCGTGGTCCTCGACGGTGCGCCGACCATCTCGCGCTCCACCGAGGTCGGTGCGTTCCCGGCCAAGGTACCGACCCTGGACGTCAGGAGCGTCGGCGCCGGCGGCGGCTCCATTGCCGATGTTTCCGAGCTGACCGGGTCGCTCCGGGTCGGCCCGCGCAGCGCCGGCGCCATGCCTGGGCCCGTCGCCTATGGCCGCGGCGGCACCGAACCCACGGTGAGCGACGCCAATGTGGTGCTGGGCTATCTTCCGCCCGTCCTGCTCGGCGGCGACATGACCCTGGATGTGGACGGCGCCCGGACCGCGGTTTCCGGGATCGGCGCGCGGATCGACCTGTCCACCGAAGACGCGGCCCGGGGCATCATCGACATCGCCAACGAAGTCATGCTCGGCGCGCTCAGGATGATTACCGTGCAGCGCGGTCTCGACCCGCGGGATTTCGGCATCGTTGCCTTCGGCGGCGCGGGGCCCCTGCACGCTAACGCCCTGGCCGCGCTTCTCGGCTGCTATCCGGTTATCGTACCGTCCAATCCCGGCGTTCTGTCGGCGCTGGGCTTCCTCGAGGCGGAGTTCAAGAACGAGTTCGTGCAGACCTTCATTCGCGCCGCGGCCGACCTTGAGAGCGCGCAGCTCTGGGCGCGCTTCCGCGAGCTGAAGGGCAAGGCCGAGGCCTGGCTCGACGAGCAGGAGGTGACGGACGCCGACCGCGCCGTCAGCTATTCGCTGGACCTCAGATACGAACAGCAGGGCTTCGAGGTCACCGTGGACGTGCCGGCCGAGATGGTCCGCGATGGTGGAGATCTGGACAGCGTCATCGACGATTTCCATACGACTCATGAACGGCTGTACGGCGTTCGCTTTCACGTGCCGCTGGAATTGGTGGCGCTGCGGGTGGTGGCCACGGGCGCCACCCCGCCGGTGGCCGAGGACGTTGCACAGGTCGCAGACGCCGCGCTCGACGCGGCGCTTTTGGAGACGCGGCCCGCCTATTTCGGCGGCCGCTGGCTGGATACGCCGCACTACGACCGGGACCGGCTCGGTGCGGGCGTCCGGATCGACGGCCCGGCCATCATCCGGCAATACGATACGACGACCGTACTGTTGCCGGGCCATTACGCCGAAGTGGATGAGAACGGCTACCTGCTGATTTGGCCTTTCGAGAAGGAGGCTTGAGACCATGACGATCCAGGTCGATCCCATCACGCTGGACATTATCGAAAACGCGCTCATGAACGCGCGCTTCGAGATGGATGGCGTGGTCATGCGCATTTCGCTGTCGCCGGTGATCCGCGAGCAGCACGACGCATTTCCCATGATCTGCAACGATCGCGGCCAGATGATCGTCGGCCAGTTCGGCTCCTACATCCCCGCCATCGTCGAGCAATATGAAAACGACATCAACGACGGCGACGTCTTCGTGTGGAACGATCCTTACGCCTGCAAGGGCTCCATCTCGCACAACAACGACTGGTGCGTAATGATGCCCATCTTCCACAACGGCGTGCTGGTCGGGTTCAGCTCCATCTTCGGCCATATGGTGGATGTGGGCGGCAAGGTGCCCGGCTCCATGCCCGCGGATTCGCGCAGCATCTGGGAGGAGGGGCTCAGGGTCCCGCCGGTCCGCATCTACGACAAGGGCGTGCTCAATCAGGGCGTGCTCGACATCATGCTCAACAACAGCCGTACGCCGGACATGAACCGGTCCGACCTGATGGCGCTGATCGCCGGGGCCCGCACAGCGGCGACCCGCGTACGCGAGCTGTGCGACCGCTTCGGCCGCGGCACCTACATGGCCGCCTGCGACCTGCTCTTGGACCGCACCCGCGAGGCCATGCGCGTGCTGATCCACAAATACATCCCCGAGGAGCCGGTCAGCTTCACCGACTATGTGGACGACGACGGGCTCGGCAACGGGCCGTTCCGCATGACCCTCTCGATCTACCGCAAGGGCGATATCGCGGTGTTCGACTGGACGGGCACCGACCCCCAAGCCGAGGGGCCGATCAACTTCCATATCCACGAGGGCCTGTGCAAGCTGTTCTTCGGCGTCTACATGATCATGGCGTTCGATCCGGAGATGCTGTTCAACGAAGGCTTCTACGATCTGTTCGAGATCGTGCTTCCCGAAGGCAGCCTGCTCAACCCCCGCTTTCCGGCCGCGCTCTCCAACCGGCTCAACACGCACACGCGTTTCTTCGATTGCCAGGCCGGCGCGCTCGGCCAGCGGGCGCCGCATCTGTCCATGGCCGCGGGCTATGGAACGAGCCCCCATTTCATCTTCGCCGGCCACGATAGTGATGACAAATACTTCCAGCTCATGGAGCTGCTCTTCGGCGGCGTACCCGGCCGCCCGCGCGGCGATGGCCTCGATGGCCACGCCTGGTGGCCGCTGTTCTCGGCTACGCCCATCGAATATATCGAGAACTACTATCCGGTCATGGTCGAGCGCTACCGGCCGATAAAGGACTCGGGCGGTGCTGGGCTGCACCGGGGCGGCGCCGGTATCGAGAAGGTCTACCGGCTGCTCGAGCCCGGTACTATCTCTATCCACGACGACCGCGAGATCGTGCCGCCCTGGGGCATCAATGGCGGGCTCTATGGCGGAACCTCCAGCAAGTGGGTTCTGCGCCAGGGCGCGTCCGAGCAGGAGCGGCTGCCGTCCAAGATCGATAACTGCCCCGTCGCGCCGGGAGATTCCGTCATCTTCCGCACCGCAGGATCGGGCGGCTGGGGCGATCCTCTGGACCGGGAGCCGGATCTGGTGGCCCGCGATATCGGCTATGACCTGGTCTCGCCCGAGCAGGCCGAACGCGACTATGGTGTCGTGCTCGACGAAGGTGGCGCCGTCGATGCGGCGGCGACGGCGGCGGCACGCACGCGCCTGCGCAAAGCTCGCGGTGCGCCCGCGCCCTTCAGCTTCGGCTACGAGCCATCAAAGGAGGCGGCCGAATAAAAGGCGCTAGCCCATTTGGCACATCCTGTCATTCCGGACGTTAGGTGAGCCCGCAAACCTCTGGTTTGCGGGTTGCGAGCCTTGCGATCCGGAATCCATGTCAACCGAAGAGCACTAAGGCGAAGATGGATTCCGGATAGCTCAATTTCCCATCTAAATCGAAGATTTAGGGGAAATTGGCTTCCGGAATGACGATGGTGTTGGGGCTGAATACCGCTACAGCCTAGAATGTCATGCGCATAAGTTGAAACAGCGCTCTGTCATTGCGAGGAGCGCCAGCGACGCGGCAATCCAGATACGGCGGCGCCCTGCGCTCTCCTGGATTGCTTCGCTCCGCTCGCAATGACGAGGCAGCCTGAATGCACAATGCCCTAGGAGCCTTTACGCAGATGCCGGGTCGCGGCGATCAGCTTGTCGCGGAAGTTTTCGGCGATGGGGCTGAGGGGCAGGTCCTTGCGAAACAGCAGGCAGGCATGCCGCTCGACGGCCGGCTCCGTCGTCTTGAGCGGGACGAAAAGCGGCTGGCTCTCGGCGTCTTCGTGCCAAAGCATGTCGCGGGTGACCATCAACAGATAGTCTTCGTTCTTGAGCAGATGGGAGCCGACCGTCGACGAGTCCGAAAAGATGAAGCTGTGCGGCGGTTCAAGCTGTTGTTCGATATAGGCGTTCAGGATGGCCTTGTAGCGGTCGGTCCGTATATACGGCACGAGCCAGGTGTAGGGGCGCATGTCCTGCAATGTGACCTGCTTCTTGCGGGCCAGGGGATGGGTGGCGCGCGCCACCACGATATCGGTGGTCTTGTAGAGCAGGACCTGACTGAGATGGGGGCGGGGGTCGAGGCCGTGATTGGGCGAGCCGGCGACCAGATCGATCTCGCCGTCTTCGAGCTGCTCGATCAGCCGCTCGGTATAGTTTTCGCGGATCGTGATCTGGATATCGGGCAACTCACGCTTCAGATCGGCGATCTGCTTGGCCGTGATGTCGCCAAGCATGCCCTCGCCGACGCCGATGCGGATCCAGCCCGACCGGCCGTCGCGGATGGCGTGCAACTCGCCGATGGCCCGGTTGTGCAGCGATTCCATCCCGCGGGCATAGGCGACCAGTGCGTCACCGAACTTGTTGACCCGGGTCACGCCGCCGCGCTCACGGTCGAACAGCATGACGCCGAGTTCCTTTTCGAGCTTGGCAATCGATACCGAGAGTGCCTGGGGCGTAATCTTCAACTTGCGCGCGGCCAGCGCGAAGTTCCCATTCTCCACAATCGCCAGAAAACGGGCCAGGGCTTGCGTTTCCATAGTCGCGCCTCATTGTGTCATTAGGGCTGGAAATAAACGCTTCTTTGCTTATTAGCAAGTAACCAGCCTGCCGGCCTCCGGTGCCCGCCACGATCAAACTCTCGCATACGTCTACCGAACGTTGAAAGAAAAGAAATTTGTTTATCTGGAATTATTAACAATGATATATTCATTTTACTGCTCCGTAGCCCCCTACGGGCGCCGATGCGGACTGTTTCGCCGACAGCGTGGAGTCGAGAATGGAAAGTAGCGCGGCGACAGCACCGATGACGCGCTCCCGCTTTGCGGAGCTCAAGGGCAAGCCGCTCGCGATCTTCCTGGCGGCATTCACCGCCTGGACTCTGTCCAACATGGACCAGTCGCTGTTCGGCTACGTGGTCCCGGCGCTGATCGACGATTTCGGCATCGGCCTCGACACCATCGGGCTGATGATTTCGGCTTCCTTTGTCTTCGCGATCTTTTCCGTGACCCTGATCGGCATCCTGGCCGACCTTTGGGGGCGCAGGCTGATGCTCGGCCTGGCGCTGGGGCTGTCGGCGCTTTGCGTCGCGGCCCAGGCCTTCATGCCGAACGTCTTTCTGCTGGCGCTGATGCGCATCATCGGCTTCGGCCTTGGCGCCGGCCTGTCCCCGATCACCAACGCGCTGGTCGCGGAAAGCAGCCCGCCCCGGTTCCGGTCGATCCTGATGGCGCTGTTGCAATGCGCCTATCCGTTTGGCTGGTTTGTTGCCTCCATCCTGGTGGTCCCCATTCTGCCGGCCTTCGGCTGGCGCGGCACCTTCATGATCGCCTTCGCGGTGGTTCCGGTGGCCTATATGCTTTATCGCATCATCCCGGAGAACACGGTCTATGGCGCCGAGGCGGCGCTGGTGGGGCCGAAGGGCCTGCCGCTCAGGGAGCTGGCCGGGCCCGTGTATCGCCGCCGCGCCATTTTCTGCGCTCTGGCGTTCTTCGTCTATGGCGGCGCGACCTCGGGCACCACATTCTATCTCCCCAAATTCTTCCAGGACGTGCGGGGCTATGAGGAGACCACGGCGGCGCTTCTGGTCGGCGGCGCCTATGCTGTGGCCATGATCGGCTATGTCGGCGGCGCGCTCGTCGGCAACATGGTCCTGGGCCGGCGCAAAACCGTTGTCGTATGGTCCTGGCTCGGGGGGCTCGGCATCGCGCTCACCACGTGGCTGCCGCAGACGGTTTGGCAGGACTTCCTGATATTCGGGCTCACGACCATCTTCTTTTATGGAACGAGCTGTGTGCTGACCATCTATATGGTGGAGCTGTTTCCCACCCGGCTGCGCGCCACGGGCGCCGCGGTCTGCGGCTCGGCGGCCGTGGCCACCGGGTTTTCCATCTTCCCGATACTCGTCGCCTGGTCGGTGGGGCAGGTCGGCTGGCAGTGGAGTTTTTCCACGATCATCGTGCCGGCCATGCTGCTGACCGGGGTGTTCGTGCTCGCCATCGGCGAGCTTCCGGATGTGGAAGACCGGCCGCGGGCCTGACCGTCAGCGGGCCAGCAGCCGGACAAGTTCACCGCAATCGGTGCGCGGCAGGGCATCGATAGCCCGCTTCAGAGCATCCAGGCGCTGCCCAGCCATATCTCCGAGGGCGGGCGCAAGGCAGGCCAGCGCCTTTTGATCCCGCGCCGCCTCCGACAAC
This sequence comes from Sphingomonadales bacterium, assembly GCA_022360855.1. GTDB lineage: Bacteria > Pseudomonadota > Alphaproteobacteria > Sphingomonadales > JAKSBY01 > JAKSBY01. The sequence continues at coordinate 8,126 of JAKSBY010000136.1, forward strand.
GGATTGCCCGGCGCGCCCAGGGTGTGGGGAATGTGCAGGTCCAAGGCCCTGCCATCCTTGAGATGCAGCTCCAGGCGCTGCGGCGACATGGCGTTGGGGTCGTGCGTGCCGTCCGTATGAACGAAGACCCGTTCGGCGAGCGCCAGAACCGCCGCATCCTGCAGCCGTTCGGGCGTGTAGCTGGCGGGTCCGAGTGCGCCCTGCATGATCTGCGACGCCGCCAGATAGGGCAGGCAGAGCCGGGCGTAGCTCGGCGTCATGTCCGCATGGGCGGGCCGCCCCACCAGCCGCGCGATCAGCGGCGGGACAAAGGCGTCGATTCGCTCGATCTCGGCGCCTTGGATGGCGTCTTGCGCCATCAGCACGTTCAGCCCGTCCAGCACGGCATGAGCGGCCCGGCCGGTGGGAAACGGCTTGTGGGACAGCTCGGCGATCCCGAAATTCTTGCCCAGCCTGTCTGCTATGCGCGCCGGGTCGGCTTGCTCTTCGATCAGCGCGAAATAGCCGAAGGGGCCTTCGATTACGTCGTGCGGGCCGCTGCTGCCGGCGGCCGCCAGGTCGTGGGCAGTGACAGCGCCGCGGGCGGCGAAGGCGATCTGCAGCGGCAGCGCGATCGAGCCCTCCACATGCGCCTGCATGGTTCCGGAAACCTGGCTGTAGGCCAGGCCGAGCGCATCGGCTGCCATGGCGGAGCGACCCCGGGCCATGCGCGCCAGGCCGAGCGCCGCGCCCATCAGGCCGGCGGTGGCGGGGCGGAAGAAGCGGAGCGACGCGGTCGCCGCCATGCCGAGATTGACGCTCAGGTCCACTGCGGCGACGAGGCCGGCAAGCAGGTCCGCCCCGGTCGTGGCCGGTGCGCGCGCCGCCTCCGCCAAAAGCGCGGCCGTGGGCACGGACATGGCATGCACCACCGCCTGTTCGTGAACGCAATCCCACTCCAGGCAATGGATCTGAAAGCCGTTGACGAAGGCCGCCGCGGGCGCGGGCAGGCGCCAGTCGTGGCCGATAACGGGGGCCTCGTCGCCGTCGCCCCATCGGCGGACAGCGGCGTGGACCCTGGCCGCTTCCGGGGTCGTGCTGCCGGCAAACCCGACCGTGACGGTGTCCAGGAGAAAGGTCTTGGCGGCGGCCTGAACGTCCGCGGGCAGCGTCGCCCAGTCGAGGCTAAGGCCTGCCTCGATCAGCCGGCCTGTCAGACTCTCCGCCCGGCTCAGTGCATTTCCTCCCCGCCGCTCACATTCAGCGCCTCGCCGGTGATGTAGTCGGCAGCATCGCTGCACAGGAAGGCTACCGCATTGGCCGTGTCCGCCGCCAGGCCGGGCCGGCCGAGCGGTATGCGCCCGGCCATATCCGCCAGATACTGCTCGACGCTGAGCCCCTTATAGGCTGCGAAGTAGTCGTTCTGCCGCGCGCCGAGGTCGGTGGTCACGTGATTGGGGCAGACCGCGTTCACCGTAATGCCGTGCGTGCCGAGCTCCACCGCGTTGGAGCGGGTCAGCCCGACCATGCCGTGCTTGGAGGCGACGTAGGAGGCCATATGCGGAAAGCCGGACTTGGCGGCCTGGCTGGCGATGTTGACGATGCGCCCGCCGCGGCCTTGCGCGACCATCTGCCGGGCCGCGTATTTGGTACAGAGGAACGCCCCCATCAGATTAACCTCAAGCACGAGGCGCCAGTCCTCGGCGCTGACGTCGTCCAGCGGCTGCATCATGTAGCCGATCCCCGCATTGTTGACCAGGACATCGACGCTGCCGAACCGGTCCGCGGCGAAGGCGACGAGATCGGCCACCGCGTTTTCGTCCCTGACGTCACACGGGCGGGCGACGGCCCGTTCGCCGATGGTGGCGCAGACCTCCTGCATCTCGGAGTCGCCGTCTCCCTCCACATCGCTGACCACCACGTTGGCCCCGTCCTCCGCCAGTCGCTCGGCAATGGCCCGGCCGAGCCCGCGCAGCCGGCCGGCGCCGGTGACGATGGCGGTGCGGCCCTCAAGCGGCGGCATGGCCGGCGCCCTTCTGTTCGATATCCTCCAGGAGGATCAGCTGCGGATTGTCCGCAAGCTGGTGGAAAGTTTCGATCACCTTACCCATCTCCGGCGACCCGGCTTCTTCGCCCAGGAGCGCCAAGTCGGTGACGCGGATGATCTCGAAATAGCGGAACGGCGGCTTTGCGTCGTCCGCCCCGAATACGCCCGTGCTGCGATAGATGTTGAAGGATTCGATGGATTTCAGCCCGCGCGCCGTGGGCAGGTCGGTTTCCCGGGCCCAGGCTTCATAGTCGGCTTCCGTGACGCCGGGCCGAAGATTGAACAATGCTAGGATCAGTGTCATGCCACGAGCTCCGTTGCTTGGCCAAGGGATCGGGCGGCGTGGTCTCCGGCCAGCCGCCCCAGTGTGAGTGCGGCGCACAGCCCCATGCCGGGCAGGTAGCCCCAGCCGCCGGGCCCGGACACACCGCGCGCCGCGCCGCCGCCGGCATAGAGGTTGGGCAGCGGCCGTCCGCCCGCGCCCACGACGCGCGCATGCGCGTCCACCTGCAGACCGCCCTGGGTGTGAAACAGGGCGCCGGTCACCCGCACGGCGAAATAGGGCGGCGTCAATTGGTATGCGTCCGCGAACGACCGGCCGAACGTGTCCCGCCCTCCGTCCGCCTTGAGCTGCGCCACGTCGGCCATGGTCGCGGCAAGCCCGTCGGCCGCGATGCCGGTCGCCTCCGCAAGGCCGCCCGGCGTGTCGGCGCTTTTGTAGGGGTTCAGCGCCTCGCCCGCGCGATACTCGGCGTAGCCGTCCCGCGCCTGTTGATGAAGCCGGTCGTCATAGATGATCCACGACACGGCACCGGGTTGCGCGAGCACGCGCAGGGCTTGGCCCGATACGTCGGCGAGCTCGTTATGAAAGCGCCGCCCGGCGCTGTTGACCTGAAATCCGCCGGCGATCGTCAGGGTCGGCGGCACCACGACGCATTCCGGCGCCGACAGCAGGCCGAGGGCCTGGTAGGCGCCCATATCGGCAAGCGTGCCGCCCAGGGCTTCGCCCCAGACGATGCCGTCACCCCGGTTGCCTTCGTGCCCGTAATACTGGGCGCCCTTGAGCTCGGGAATGTAGCGATCGACCATCTCGGCGTTGGCGCCGAACCCGCAGGTGGCCAGGATCAGCTTTTCGCAGCCGATCTGCTCGATGCCGTCCGGGCGGCGGACCCGCACGCCCGTTACGCGGTTTTCCGGAGTGGCGTAGAGCGCATCGACCCGGGCGCTGAAAAGGCTGTCCACGCCGCAGCGTTCAACCGCGCCGGTCAGCATGCCGACGAACTCGCTGCCGCTGCGGTCCGCCGGGAAGTGCAGTCGTGCCGCCGAATGCCCGAGCCCGGTCCAGCCCGGCTCGGCTTCCAGGATCACGTCGTGACGGTCGGCAAGCCAGTCGATGGTCGGGCCGGCTTCGTAGGCGATGGCGCGGGCAAGCGCCGGATCGGTCCGGCCCGAAGTCATGGCGAGGATATCCGCCAGAAACTGCTCCTTGCTGTCGGCGATGCCCAGGCGCTGTTCGCTTGCGGTATCCGCCGCGCAGGCGCCGCCATAGGACATGCCGGTGGAGCCGAAGGGCGCGCGGTCCTGTTCCAGCACGACCACGTCGGCGCCGGCGTCCCGCGCGGCCAGCGCCGCGGCCATGCCGCAGGCGCCGGCCCCGATGACGAGCACCGGGACGGTCAGGTCAAAGTCCGGGACGGAATCGCGGATGACGGTCATGGTTTTGCTTGGTGTTTGGATAACGCAAAAATATTATTGCAATAATTATTGATTATCAAATTATTTTTGTTTAATTTTTGAATCGATCAGGCGATAATCTCGCCATTGGCCGCATCAGGAGGGGAATGATGTCGACACCAGCTTTTTCCGTTCCATACAGCTTTGACGAACGCAGCCGGCAGAGCTTCGTATCGGGCATGCGCACCTATGTGCTGAACGATCTGGCGGGCCATATGCGGACCGTGTACGAGGAACGGGTCGCGCCCGGATTCGAGCGGCGCGCCGGGCGGCAGCCGGAGAGTGGGCCGGAGGTCCACAAGGCCATGCGCCCGGAGACCATATTCAAATTCTATTCGTCAATCCGCTGCGCGGTGCAGGAAATGTGCTGGCGGTCGGTCATCCCGGGCGTGGTTCGCCGGGCCGAGGATCTGACCGACACGGCAAAGCGGCTGAGCGGTGAGGCGTCGGAGGGCCGGGCCACGCTCGATATTCCGCCCGATTTCGTGACGCCGGCCTATATCACCGAGCTCGATATCCATCTGATGCCGGGCAATTACCACGAAGAGCACATGCCCGATGATGTGAGCCAGGGCGCCATCTACGATCACGGGTTCGATGTCTTTTCCATGAAGCTCCTGGGCGAGCGCTCTGACGACATCGCCAAGTCCACCGCCTATTTCGTGGCCAACCGCTTTCCCGATCTGAAACCTTCGAAGATCCTCGATCTCGGCTGCCTGGTCGGCCACTCGACCCTGCCGTGGAAGGAGCAGTTTCCGGACGCCGAGGTGCATGGGCTCGACGTTGCGGCGCCCTGCGTCCGCTATGCCCATGCGCGGGCCCGGTCCTATGATCTGGACGTGCATTTCCGCCAGCGCGATGCGGTTGAGACCGGCTTCGAGGACGGCACCTTCGATATCGTCTTTTCCAGCATGCTGCTGCACGAAATGCCGCCGGCGGAGGTGCGCAAGCTGCTGGCGGAGATCTATCGCCTGCTCAAGCCCGGCGGCCTGATGCTGCATTACGAGTTGCCGCCCAACAGCATGACCTCGGCCTATGACAGCTTCTATCTGGACTGGGACAGCTACTATAACAAGGAGCCGTTCTATAAACCGATCCGCGACATGGACTTTCCCGAGGCCATGGAGGACGCCGGATTCGCGCGCGCCGATCAGGTGGTCTTCGTCGTTCCCAGCATGACCGTCTATGGCGCCGAGGCGGTGCGCGAGGGTGCCGGTCAGGAGGATGTGGTGCTGGACGAACGCATCAGCCGGCTGGTGGACGGCGTACGCTGGTTCTGTTTCGGGGCACGGAAGGGGGCATGACGATGAACGCGCCAGGATTTACGCCGTTTCGCGAAAGCGTTAAGGGAAAGCGGCAGAAATTTTTCGAGGCCCAGGGCGTCGATGACCTGATGAACATCTGCCTTGCACTGTCGCAGGAGGTGTGGACATTGCGTGCGCGCCAGAAAGTCCTGGAGCAGGCGGCCATCGAGCATGGCTGGCTGGAGGCCGGCGGCCTTGATGCCATGGCGGACGCTGCCGGGGAAACCGAGGCGGACCGCCACGAGCTCCATGCGTTTATCGACCGCGTCCTCTTCACCCTGCGTGAGGAGGCGGAAGCGCTGGCCGCAGGCTCCGCCGCCGAGCCGCCGGGCCCGGAAATTGGCTGAGCCAAATCCGGGCGCGCGCCACCCTATCGCGCGCCATATGGCCACCCTGCCCGGTGGTCGCCAAGTACATTATCGTCGGGCCGGCGCCGGCATGCCGGTCGTCCTGCTGCATCAGTCGCCCTATTCATCGGCCGAGTTCATTCCGCTGATCCGCGAGCTGGCGGAGGATTATCTGGTCATCGCGCCGGATACGCCGGGTAACGGCCTGTCGGATCCCCTGCCGGGGCCCCTGGAGCAGTCGGAAATCCGCGAATATGCGGACGCGCTGGCCGAATTTCTGGACGTTCTCGGCTTCGGGCAGGTCGCGCTGTACGGATTTCACACCGGCGCGCTCTCGGCCCTTGAATTTGCCCGGCGCTATCCGGCGCGTGTGATTACCGCCGTCGTCAACGGGTTCGTCGCGCTGCCCGAGGCGCTGTGTAAAGACATCATCCGCGACTTCTTCGCGACCGTCGAGCCGGACTGGACCGGCGCGCATCTGCACTGGTGGTGGATGCGCCTGCGCGAGCAGTATCACTTCTTCCCCTGGTTCCGGAAGGAGGCCGCCTGCCGCACCGCATTCGACATGCCTGACGCGCTCCATTTGCATGAGGTGATGATGGAGGTGATGCGCGCCGGCAACGGCTACCGCCGCCCGTACCGGGCCGCCTTCTCCTATGACGCGCTTACCGCGGTCAAAGAGGTCGCCGCGCCGGCGGTGGTGATGACCGACAAGACCGATCTGCTCTATCCCTGTCTCGATCTGATCGAGGACGCGGCGCCCGGCGTGCGCATCGAGCGTCCCGACGATCCGGAGGCGGCCCGCCGGCTCCTGAAGGAAGCGCTGGCGGACTGCCGTGGGCCGGCCGCGTCCGTCGATCCTCAGCCCGCGGCGCCGAAGCCGGGGGCTATCTGGCGCGACTATGTGCAGACCTCGGCCGGCTCCATGCTCGTGCGCCGGAACCACGACGGTGACGGCAGGCCGGTGCTGCTGATCCC
>JAKSBY010000072.1 GCA_022360855.1 Sphingomonadales bacterium
AAACTGGCCCGGTTCTTGCTCTGCTTTGATCAAAGATCAGGCAAGAAAGACCGGAGCCCGACATCATGTTTTTCGAATGGACCGCCAAGCGCAAACAGAACCTGCTTTTCGTCGCCGCCTTCGTGGCGCTGGGGCTGCTCTTCACATCCGCCATTGCGAATGCGGGCGAGACGGAGATGCCGGCTGCCGGTGAGCCGGAACAAACGGAACCCGCGACCGAGGCGCCGGAGGCTCCCGAGCTTCCGCTGAATGACGACGATCTGGCGCCCGAGTTCGAATATCTGATCGAGACCTATGAGCTGGTGCCCGAGTCCATCCTGCTGCAATGGTGCTGACCGAGCCGCAAGACGACCCGAACCGAACGACCCGCCCCGCACTCGCCTGCGGGGCTTTTTGATTCTTCTGAGTTTTGGCTTTTGCCAATTCGGCATCGGCCTGCTCCCGGTCGTCAAAATTTTGTCATCGCGAGGAGCGGAGCGACGCGGCGATCTCGCTGCGCCGGCGCGCCGTGGCTTCGAGATTGCTTCGGCTTCGCCTCGCAATGACAACGAAATGATGCCATCGCGACCAATCAGATAGGGCCTCCCCTCCCTTGCCAACTGGACGGGCCGTTCCTTTTCGGGGCGGCCCGTCCGCTTTTTTGGGACAGCGATATGATCGAAACAGTGAGTTCCGCTTTCGAGCTGAAGGCGGTGAGCGCGGCGGGCGTCTTCGAGGGCTATGCCAGCATCTTCGCCGATGTCGACCTTTCGAAAGACAGCGTCAGGCCCGGCGCCTTTGCCAAGGCCATCGCCGAGCGCGGCGCGGGCGGCATCAAGCTCCTCTGGCAGCACGACCCGGCCGAGCCCATCGGCGTTATCGAGGAACTCTTCGAGGACGGCCGCGGGCTCTATGTGAAAGGGCGGTTGCTGCTCGACGTACAGCGCGCCCGCGAGGCGCTGGCCCTGATGCGCAAAGGCGCGCTCGACGGGCTCTCCATCGGCTTTCGCACGGTGCGTTCGGCGACCGACGAGGCGAGCGGAATCCGCCATCTGGAGGAGGTGGACCTGTGGGAGGTCTCGCTCGTCACCTTCCCCATGCAGCCGGCGGCGCGCGTCCGCCACCTCAAGACCGCCGCGCCGAAGCCCGGCGAAAGCAAGGCCGGCTGGCCCGAGCTTCTGAAAAGCCTGAGACGTTTGGAACAAAGTCTGAAGAGATAGGAGATATCCATGACTGACGTGACTGAAACCACCCCGCCTGTCTATGAAGTCAAGGCGGCGGTGGATCGGCTGACAACCGATATCGAGGAGTTCAAGGCGGCCCATGGCGCGGCCGAGCCCGCCGCGGGTCTGGAACGCAAGCTCGACGCGCTCGCGCGCCGGGTCGACCAGATGCATCTGGCGCAGAACCGGCCCGACGTGGCGGCCGGGCAGAGCCCCGAGGCTCTGGAGCACAAGGCGGCGTTTTTCGACCGCTATATCCGCAAAGGGCTCGAGACGGGTATCGGCGAGCTGGAGGCCAAGGCGCTGACCATCGGCACCGACGCCGAGGGCGGCTATGCCGTGCCCGAAGAGCTCGACCGTATGATCGAGCGGCTCTTGAAGGACGCGTCGCCGATCCGCCGCATCGCCAATGTGGTGGAGATCGGCTCGGCCAATTACCGCAAGTTGGTCAACCTGACCGGCGCCGCTGCCGGCTGGGTCTCCGAGACCGGCGCGCGCACGGAAACCACGGCGCCGACCTTTGCCGAGGTGGTGCCGCCCTTGGGCGAGCTCTACGCCAACCCGGCGGCCACGCAAGCCATGCTGGACGACGCCTTCTTCAACGTGGAGAACTGGATCGCCGAGGAGCTCGCCATCGAGTTCGGCGTCCAGGAGGGCGCGGCTTTCGTTGGCGGCAACGGCACCGACAAGCCCAAGGGCTTCCTCACCTATCCGACGGCGGCCACGGACGACGCCGCGCGCGCCTTCGGTACCCTCGAACACGTTGCGACCGGCGTTGACGGCGGCTTCCCGGCGACCGATCCGGGCGACATCCTGATCGACCTGATCTATGCGCTCAGGCCCGTTTACCGCGCCGGGGCGGTTTTCGTGATGAACACCAACCTCGTCGCCGAGATCCGCAAGTTCAAGGACGCCGACGGCGACTATCTGTGGCGTCCGGGGCTGTTGGACGGCACGCCGCCGACCTTGCTCGGCTATCCCGTCATCGAGGCCGAGGACATGCCCGACGTTGTGACCGACAGCCTGTCGGTGGCCTTCGGCAATTTCGCCCGCGGCTACACCATCACCGACCGCATGGGCACGCGGATTCTCCGCGATCCCTTCTCCAACAAGCCCTTCGTCCACTTCTACGCGACCAAGCGAACCGGCGGCGCGGTGGTGAATTCGCAAGCCATCAAGCTCCTGAAATTCTCGCTGGTCTAGGCGACGGCGTCCACGTCAAACGCACGAGCTCCTTTTCGGACGTAAGCCATGGCCGACGGGCTTTCCCATAACCGCAAATGTGCGCTCTCGACCAAAACCGCCCAGGTTTCGGGAGCGCACACCGATTTTCCGGCGCTCTTCACCGTCGCCAATCTGCCGGCGGAGATGTTCGATGCGGACGGGAGCTTTCCGGCCCAGAACGGAGGCGGCGACATCCGTTTCACGTCGGATGCGGCCGGCAACACCGACATCCCCGCCGATATCGTCTCCTTCGTCACGGACGTTAACCCGGCCAACGGCTCGGCGGAGATATGGGTCAGGCCCCCGAATGTCCGCGATACGCAGGTCGATACGATCTACGTTTGGTACAATACGCCGTCCTCCGACTCCCAGCCCGCCGTAACGGCAGCCAACGGGCGGAACGCCGTCTGGACCGAAGCTCAAGCCGCGGTCCTGATGGAGGATGCGACACCGGTCGACCATTCCGGCAATCATACGATGTCGGTGTCGGGCACGCTCACCAGTATCGACGGGCCGTTCGGAAAGGCGAATTCGTTCTCGGGCAATGACCGCGTCAGTAACAGCGACGCGGCGCTGGAAGACGTCTTCGCGGACTATGACGGGACGATATCGATCATCTGTCGCAGAACGGCCTATGCCGCGGACAAAGCGGTCGCTGCGTTCGAGGGTGTCGACGATCTCGTCATTTACCCGATGGACACCTCGGGCGGCAACGGGCTGAGAGTTTTCTGGCGCGACGTCGGTTTCAACATCATCGACGTCAACAACGAGTCCCTGGCCAATAGCTGGGTCTGGACGGATTTCACCAGCCGGGCGGCCAACGATCACGAGGCCTATACGAACGGCGCCTCCGTCGCCACGTCCTCGGCTTCCGATCCTGTCGGCAGCACCGACTTTTTCAATTTCTACATCGGTGGATTCACCGCGGCGGATCAAGACTTCGATGGTGACATCGCGCAGGTGATCGTCTGGAAGACGGCGCGGACCGATGGTTGGATCTCGACGCTTTACAACAATCAAAGTGATCCCGGCGCGTTTATCACGGTCGGCACGCCGGAAAGTGTCGGTGGCGGCGCCACGGTTTCGGCCAACAAGGGGGATCATAGCCACGCGGCCGATTCGGGTCCGGCGATTCCCGCGGTGGCGGCGCAGGCGGCCTCTGCGGTTCACGCGCATCCTTCCGAGGCCGCAGTCGGCATTGCCCAAGCCTCAGGCGTCGCGGCCGATGGCCTGCATCCTCACGACGCCGCGGCGCCAGCGGCCATCGCGCAGGTTCCGGCGGCTGCTACGGACGCGACTCACGGGCATTTCGCGGATGCCACGAGCATCGGCCAGGCGGGCCAGGTCGGCCCGCTGGAAGCCGTGCATTTGTTGGTTACCGAGGCGCCGATCCTTGCGCCTTTTGCGGTCGGCGGTCCGTTCGATGCTGCCCACGGCCACCTGGCCGCGGCGGCATTCGCGACCACCGAAAGCGTTGTGACGCCAAGCGGCCGACGCCTCGTTGTCCCGGCGCGCCGGGACACGCTTGAAGTCGCGGCCGAGGATCGGGGCCTCAGCCCCACCGCCTAACACTCAGTAATTCGAAGGAGACCCCCATGGGGAAGAAAGTCGATGACAGTGTGCTCGACGGCGCACTGAACGAGATCAAATCCAACTGCGACCGCATGACGCTCTGTGAAGGCGAACCGGCGACGTTTGCCGAGGCCAACACCGACAAAGGGACGGGCACCAACAAGAAGCTCGCCGACGTGATCATGGCGGCCGGCGACTTCACCATCGCGAACGGCGATACCTCGGGCCGCAAGGTTACGGTCGGCGCCAAATCGGCGGTGGATGTGGACGTGACCGGCACGGGCGACCATGTGGCGTTGCTGGATACCGTGGGGTCGCGGCTGCTCTACGTCACCACGACCTCGGCCGCGGTGAATGTGGATGCCGCCGGCACGGTGGATATCCAGACCTGGGACATCGAGATCGCTGATCCGAGCTGAGCCGACGCATGACCGTATTTGCGAAAGATCCGGGCGCGCTCCTGGACTACACCATCGACTGGGCGGCGCAGTATCTGGCCGGTGACGCGCTGGCCAGCTCCATATGGAGCGTGGAGCCCGACGAG
>JAKSBY010000128.1 GCA_022360855.1 Sphingomonadales bacterium
CCGGTGCGCGCCTTCGTGCGCCGCGCCGATCATCGGGCCAAGCGGCTCGCGGATGCCGGCGCCGAAATCTTCGTCGGCGACCATTTCGCGCTTCCCGACATGCGCAGCGCCATGGCCGGCGTCGGACGCGCCTATTTCTGTGCACCAGCGGCGCCGGGCGGTCTGCTTTTCTCCCATGTGTTCGCGACGGCAGCGCAGGAAGCGCGGCTCGAACATGTCGTCATGCTGTCGCAGTGGCTGGCCCACGCCGACCACCCGTCCTTCTTTACGCGCGAGACCTGGCTGACCGAGCAGATGTTTAAGCGCCTGCCAGAGACGAGCCTGACCATCAACAATGTCGGCTGGTTCGCCGACAACTACTTCATGGTGCTCGAATCCGCGGCGCAATTCGGCCTCCTCACCATGCCGCTCGGTGATGGCAACGTCAAAAAGGATGCACCGCCGTCGAACGAGGACATCGCGCGCGTGTCAGTGGCTGCGCTCATCGACCCGGGCGCCCATGCCGGAAAGACCTACCGGCCGACCGGGCCTACGCTGCTGTCGCCTAACGAGATTGCCGCGACTCTCGGCAAAGTGCTGGAGCGCAAGGTGCGCTATTGGGATGTCCCCGCTTCCATGGTCCTGAAAGCGTTTACGGCGGAAGGCTACTCGCCGGCGCTGCAGAGCCAGTTCGTCGGATACTATACGGAGGAATACCGCCGCGGCTCCTTTGCGGTCGGCGCGCCGTCGGGCGCCGTCGAGGCGGTCACCGGCCGCGCCCCGGAAGACTTCGAGACGATCGCGCGGCGCTATGCGGCAAGCCGGCCCGAGGCCCGGCGCACCGCAGCAGCTCGGCTTCGGGCGATGCGCAACTTCGCCAGGCTGCTGGCGACCCGCTCGGCCACGCCCGCCAAGGTCGAGCGCCTGCGCGAGCATGCGTTGCTGACGCGTCCAGAATTCTCGTTCGACAGCGCGGCCTGGCACAAAACCCACGACCCCGCCGCCGGCTTCACGCCGGATCGGCCCAACCTCGACGACAGAGTTGCCGTCGTTGAAGCCACGGCGCCCGCCTAGGTGCCGCCACCACCCCTCAACCCGGAAGGAACCCTGACCATGAGTGCCCTTATGATCTCGACCATCGCCGTCAAAGACGCGGCCAAATTCCAGGAGTATCTGGCCAAGACCCAGGAGGTCGCCCAGACCTTCGGCGCCGAGCTCGTCTTCCGCGGCAAGCTCGACCGCGTATTGAACGGCAACGGCGGCCACCAGATCGTCGTCGTCGCGAAGTTTCCGAGCGCCGAAAAGCTCAACGCCTGGTTCGATTCGCCTGAGTATCAGCCCCTCATCCCCTTGCGTGAGGAGGGAGCCCATATGAATATGACGGCCTACGACGCCATCGGCTGAGAACGGCCGATAGGGAGGCAGCCATAAAACGCGACAGCTCATCGCCCGAAGCGTATCGGAACGATGTTTCCGGCGCCCAACGCGACCTTCTCGACTCCGTGCGCGACCTGATCCTTCGGGTCGCGCCGGAGGTCGAGGAAGGCATCGAATACGGCATGCTCGACTATCCGGGCCTCGGCAATCTGGCAGCGCAGAAGGACTATGTGGCGCTTTATATGAGCCCGGCCGTCCTCGCCGAGTTCAAATCCCGTTTCCCCAAGGCGAGCCGCGGCAAGAGCTGCCTCAGGTTCAGAAACGCGGGCCAGGTGGATTGGGCTGCGCTCGAAGAGCTGCTCGTCGCGCTCCGCGACCGCTAGCGGTTGCCGCCGGGCACCCAGAGGACGTCGCCGGCGCCCTTGTCGTTCAGGTATCGGGACATGACGAAGAGATGGTCGGACAGCCGGTTGGCGTAGCGCACCGCTGCCGGGTTGATGGCCTCGGTCTCCGCCGCCTCGACGATCAGCCGCTCGGCCCGCCGGATAACAGTACGCGCCAGATGCAGGTAAGACGCCGCAGGGCCGCCGCCGGGCAGCACGAAGCTGGTCAGGGGCGCGAGGTTCGCGTTCATGGCGTCGATCTCACGCTCCAGCCGTTCCACTTGCCCATCGGTGATCCTGAGCGACTGGCCGTCGGCCGCGAAGTCCTCACCCGGCGTCGAGAGATCGGCACCGAGGTCGAACAGGTCGTTCTGGATGCGCATCAGCATGTCGTCTTCCGCGCCGGAGGTGTGGAGCCGCGCCAGGCCGATCGCAGCGTTGGCCTCGTCCACCGTGCCATAGGCCGTGATCCTGAGATCGTATTTCTTGCGCCGGCCGCCATCCGTCAGGGAAGTCTCGCCCGCGTCGCCGCCGCGGGTATAGATCTTCGTCAGCTTGACCACTGCTTAACTCCCGGCGGCCACCGCCATGAACAGGAAGATCAGGAGAACGGCAATGAGCTGCGCGGCGACGCGCGCCTGCATCAGCTTGTTGCCGTATTTGCGGTTGAACTCGCCGCCCTGCGCCATGGCGAAGACGCCAACACCGAGGATCGCCAGAACGGCCAGGAGAGCAAGTCCGATGAGGATGAGTAAAAAAGTCATTGCTTCTATATAGACTCACGGCATCGTCTTGCCCAGGCCGTGCGATAAAATGTCCGTACGGCTTGATCCGGCATGGATATGTAGATGATCTGGCGATTGGCAGTTCTTCTTCCGGCCTTCTTGGCCGCCTTCCCCGCCCTCGCGGCGGAGCCGACCGTGCTGGTGGGTCACCGGCAACATGCGACCTTGACCGCGGCGTTCCGAGACGCGAAGGACGGCGAGACCGTCTTCATCGGGCCCGGAGACTGGCAGGAGGCCGTGCAAGTCAGGCAGAGCGGCCTGACCATCGTCGGCACGCCCGGCGCGCGCGTATTCGGCAAGGCCATGGGCGGCAAGGCGGCCTTCGTGATCACCGGCGACGACACGGTGATGCAGGATATCGAGTGTTTCGACATCCGCGTCCCGGACCGCAACGGCGGCTGCGTCCGCCTCGAAGGCCGCAATCTCACCCTCAGGCGCGTCTATTTCCACGACAGTCAAACGGGCCTCCTGACCGTGGCCGAGCCGGGCCGCATCCTAATCGAAGACAGCCGCTTCGAACGCATGGGCGCGGGCGCCTTTATGCATGGGATCTATATCGGCGGCGGCGAACTGATCATCCGCCGCTCGCTGTTTCTCGCCACCGCCAATGAGGGCCACCAGATCAAATCGCGCGCCCGGCGCAATCTCATTGAAGACAGCGTCATCGCTTCGCTCGATGCCATTGACAGCCGGCTCATCGACCTGCCCAACGGCGGCGTCAACATCGTCCGCCGCAACGTCCTGCAGCAGGGCCCGAACTCGGCCAACTACCAGCTTATCGGCTTTGGCCATGAGGGAGACCTCCACGCCGATAGCGCGCTCGCCGTCGACTGCAACCTGATTTTCGCGCAACACCCGATCGGCAACCAGATCGTCGGCCGGGGCCGCGGCGTGCCGCGCGCCGCCGTGCAAAACAACCTGATGATCAGGGGCGGCAGATTCGGCGATGCCAGGCTCGCCGAGGAGGTCAAGGCGCGCCGCGCCCGGGCACGCGCGAAATGCCCTGACCTGCCAGAACCGCCGGACTGGCTGATAGCCGGAGAGAGTGGACCCTAATTCGCCGCCGCAAGCAGGCGTGAGGCGAAGACGTTAAGGATGCCGGCGTCGCAGAGCACTAAGCCGCCGCAAGCGCTTTTTGAACCGCATCAGGGTCCTTTGCGATCACCGCGAGATAAGCCCGGGCGGTGGCGTCCGGCGCGCGGCGTCCGGTTTCCCACTGGCGGAGGGTGCCGACGGGAATATGGTAGGCTTCAGCAAAAGCAGCCTGGGAGAGGCCGAGCTGCTCCCGCAGCATTTTGACAGGAGAATGGATGGTAACATTGGTTTTTTCACCGCGCGCATGGGCAGCGGCTTGCTTTGCGCCACGCATCAGGCTTGCGAAACTGTCGTTATCCATCGCCAATCTCCTTAATCACCGCCTTCAGGGCCTTTTTCTGTTCCGCCGTTAGGTCGTCTCTCTTGGCCTTCACATATCCGCTAAAGAGGTAAACAGCCCGGCCGGTATGGTAGTAGTAGATCCCTTCTGTAATCGGATCTCGGCTGTCAAGCGCCATCGTTGATAGCAACGAAAACACTACCTACACCGTTGCAGGGGGATTTTTGGTTATGCCTCACCAATCCGCTGATTCAATGCGACTTAATCATATGAGACAGATCACCACGAGATCGGTAACATGAAAACTAGCGATTCAAAGCCGAATCCGGGCGAATTTGGCCAGATACGAACCCTAAATGTTACCGTATAGGGGATTGTGTAACATCAATCGGCAATACCTCTGAATAACAGCCTTACCGGGCAGAATCTTATCTCTCGGTCAGGCGAGTGCCAGCTGTCCTATCGGTGTTGCTACAGAATCGCGGATCGGACGTGAGAGATAGAACTCGGCCAACAGATGGCCTTCTGCTTCCTCGCCGGCCGGATCGATGCCTTGTTCGTGTAACTGTTGCAAGACCTGCTTCCGCTCCTCTTCCGAGGTGAAGTTGCGCTGAACAAAAGTATGTCCTTCGAGTTTTTCGGTCGCGTAGCCTCGCTTCTTCAGCATCTCCGAGATAGGCTCGAACGGGAACATCCGCAAAACGAAATTTGCCAGCCACGGCGGATTGCCGTCGGTTACGGCCGGCAACAGACGCTCGAAGGTCTTTTCGGTCACATAACCGACACAGCCGGTCGACGTTATCAGATCGACCTGGGCCAGATTCTCTTTCACCGGCCCTGGAAGTTGCTCGGTCTCGAGATTGACGGCAAGACCCTCATCGATCAAACCTACCTCTTCCGCGAATTCGACCGCTTGCTCGGCCTGGTCTAAGCCAATGACCTCGATATCTTCAGCCTCCGGCAGGGTGCCAAAATAACGACGGTCGTACTCGACGACCTCATCCGGCGTCGCTTCCGTGAATTTCTCCTGCCCCCAGTGCTCGTAGAGTTCTGGCATCGATAGGTCGTGTTTGAGCAGCGCCGCGTTCACACCGTAAGAGCAGCCCAAGTCGAGGACGTGCACCGTCTCACTCCGCCGTCGGCGAAGGTGTGAGATCAGTCGTTGAAAGATCGGCTTTGCTGCATCGGGGATGCCGTATCGAAGTGGCTTCAGCTTTCGGAAGTACTCCCTTGGGTCTGGCTGATCATAGATCCCATCAAGATTGGTCTTGGCTTCGTTGATCTCCTCGAACACTGCGTCGTCCGACATATGTAGTTCTAACCCTCCTATATTTCGATTTCGCTCGCATGCCATCGGCGATGCAAATCGTCAATTCAATATGCATCGAAACGTACACAAGCACGTTCGCGCCCCTGCGGCGGCAGGGATGAACGACAAATCGTTTTCTGTTGGCTTGTGTGACACACGCTAACATGGGTGGTTACCGGAGACAAATTTGAGGGGACCAATACAGCCGAAACATGCCTGAAAATGGCTATTTCACGCCTGGCGAGCGTGCCCCTACGAGTAGAACCAACAGTTAGTTGAGACCATGCTCAGCCTCAGGCGAACGCCGATCGGCCCGGAGCGCCTCATACACGTAGGTACCCAGTACGGTATGCCGAGAGTTCGGTTCCCCACTACTGGCGCGATTTGCGCGCAGCGTTCTGCGGTGGGCCGTCCAGTTCTCCCGCTTTTACACCTCGAATAACAGTGCGGAAGGACGCCGGTAAGTGCTTTAAGTTCGGAACCTCGATCGTCGTCCCCTTTTCGAGAAGGTTGAGCGCTACTTTGTTGTAACGGATTTCAGCGCACACTTTCCCATCCTCGACGGTCTTCCACCAAATGCGTGGCCGCACCTTCTGAACCCTATGCCCTCGCTTTCGCACGAGTTCAAGGGGCCGGCCTGTGAGTTGGAGAGATACAAGCTCAATTTGCTCTTCAAGATGGGCGATTAACTTATTGCGCCGATACTCAGCCGTCTCGACCCTGCGGCGCGGCTTGGCCGCTACGATGACGCGGTGCGTGATAACAAGTTTGTCTAGATAGCCCATCCTATTCCGCGCTAACGAATTTTCGAAATGACCAGCTTGGTTGAATTACATGTTTAGCCAAACGGAAAATGCCTCCGCCGATGTTACAGATTACCCCACACGGTAACATCGCAGGCCCTGCCCAGAGTCTGCTCGCCTGTCCAACGTACAACAGGCCCTACGCTCCTGATTGCCAGGAACGGCGAACGCACGCCTGCTTTCCCATCACCAACCTGCATCACGCTTCTGTCCGGAGTCACCAGCATCGGCGCTCCACGTTGGGCATCGAACAGGAATTGGCCGTCCACGCTCGCGGCGCGTGCTGATAGGCGCACAGGGATCGAAACGGACTGGCCAGGCCCTGACCGCTGTCAGGTAGGGTGGTGAAGCTTCCTAGCGACTACTGGGCCTTGGCATTCGCTTCTGCTGAACCGAAACGGAATGGCTCACTGGTAAGCCACATCTTGTGCATCACAATTGCGAGCTTTCGCGCAACCGCGACAATTGCCTTCCCCATACCAACTCTCTTTGCCAGACGGATGCCCCAGGCTTTGAGGCTGCACCACTTCTTGGGCCGCGAGAGCATCGACGAAGCCGGCTCCGCGAGAAGATATCGCATCAGCTTGTCTCCCGACTTGGATATATGGCCTGATCGGTCGATCTCGCCGGACTGATATACACGCGGCGTCAATCCCAGATGCGCTGGCACGGTTTTGGACGACCTGAAACGTCTCGGATCGTCAATCGTCGCCTTGAACGCAAGACTCGTCAGCGGACCGACACCCGGAATGGTCATGAATAGCCGGCATAACTCGTCGGCCCGGGCCTCTCGTTCCAACGACCTGTTCAGCGCTGCGATTTGTTCTCGCATGGCGTCGCGTGCGGCCAGCAACGGTTCAATCGCCGGGGCCAGCCCCGGCACCGTTGTGCAGAGTTCTACGACTCGCTCGCTGAACCGGTTGCGATGCACTGCACCGATCTTAAGGCCCTGGACTCGCATAAGGCCACGGATCGTGTTCTCGATTTGCAGTGTGGCGGCCATGAACTGCTTCCGGCCAATCAGAAGGGCACGGCGGAGCTGCGATTGTCGACTTTTGACGTGTACCGGCTTGTAATGGCCGAGCCGCATCATCGACGCGATACCATGCGCATCGCTGCGGTCGGTCTTGTTAGGACGGGTCGACAGGAATCGTTGCGTGTGCCGAGTCTCCAGGCAACGCACGTCATAGCCTGTTTCTGCGAGACTACCGTGCAACCATTCTGACAGCGGGCAGGCTTCGAGGCCAATCAAGGCGATGTCGTCGCGCCAACGTTCCAGCTTTGCAATCAGGTCATCCGGGTCTGAAAGCGTTGTGCCTTCGAATACGATGTCGCCAGCATTGTCTACGACACACACAGCAGTCTTCTTCAGCGCGATATCCAACCCAACAAAGAACGTCATCCTTCATCTCCATAGCAGGGTTGATCCCAGCTCAGAGATAGCAGGAAGCCGAGATCCGATTACCCCAGCTCGCGCACCACCCCGCTTGCCGAAACCGGGCCGTGGAACGCGGATTTTACGCGCTCCGCCAGTGCCCTGGATGAGAACGCCAGCCTCAGGCCGGGACGCCAATAAATCAACTAAGGACGTGACGCTCTCTTCAGTCAGATACCGCGCCGCAAACCGGCTGAATTCGGCGGTTTCAATAACCGTGTAAAGCGCGCTCCCCATCGCATCGAGTATACGTCATTGACGTAGTATGTCAATGACGCAGTTACGGCTAATTCGCCGCCGTGAGCAGCCGCGAGGCGATGACGTTGGCCTGGATTTCGGCGGCGCCTTCGAAGACGTTGAGGATGCGGGCGTCGCACAGCACCCGGCTGATCGGGTATTCCAGCGCGTAGCCGTTGCCGCCATGGACCTGCACCGCGTTGTCTGCGGCG
>JAKSBY010000337.1 GCA_022360855.1 Sphingomonadales bacterium
AGCCCGATATCCAGCTCGTAGCCGGGAGAGATGCCGTTATCGAAGGAGCCGCGCGTGCTTTGGTCGTAGTAGTTGACGCCGATCAGACCCCGCAGCGCGCTCCCGCCGTCGTAGCTCACCCGCAGCTCGCCCGAATAGTTCTTGAACCGCAGGGGTGCCCCATAAATCAGTGTGTGCGTGTTCGAATAATCGATATCGTAGATTCGATACCCGTTCTGCCGGTTGTAGGCCAGATTGCCCAAAACGCTCCACGCGTCGTTGAGCTCATAGCTGCCCAGAAGGGCGTAGCGCTGCGTATTTCGGTTGATCCCGAACCGGTCAAGAGACGGATAGCTGTCAAAATCCGGAAAGCCGAAAATATTCTCGACCAGGACGTCGCGCGGTTGCAGCGGCGCGCCGGCCAGAGGCTCGTCAGCCGGCCAGTTAATGGGCACCGCTGCCGGCCACGGCTCCTCGGGGAACGCGGTGTTGGAAGTAATGCGCTGGCCGAAAGGGATCGTGCCAAAATGCCAGGGGGTCGTGAGCGTGCCCGAGACCGTGTTCCCGTTGGTATCGCGAAACTCCACCGGCGAACCGACCGGCGCGTTGCCCTGCTTGTTGAAGCTGAATTGCGTGGTCGACGGCGGTCCGTCCTGGTCGCGTTGATAGGTCGACCGAAACGACAGATCCCAGCGATCCGTCGGCCGCCAACTCAACTGTACCGTAAATTCGTCGGTGCGCTCCTCGCCCAACTGTCCACCGTCGGTCGCGGTCCACTGCGCGCCTTTCTGGCGGCTGGCAGCCACCAATCGACCCGTGAGCACGCCGCCGATAATCGGGCCTTCCACGGTTCCGGACACCAGATAATCGCCGACATCGGAATATTCCGCCGTGATCCCGGCGCCAAACGCGTCGGATGGCGTCGCCGTCACCAGATTGACCGCGCCGCCAAATGTCGACCGGCCGAAATAGGCCGCCTGCGGGCCGCGTATGATCTCGACGCGGCTGATGGCCTCAAACGACAGGGACTGAGCGCAGTTCAGGCAATAAACGCCGTCGACGAATACGGCGCCGGTCTGGAAAGACGGATTCAAGCCGATCGTGCGCAGACCGCGGAAACGAACCCCGCTGATCCACCGGCCGCTGCCCCATGTCTCGCCGCCGCTATTGCGCAAATCCAGGCCGGGGGCGAACCCCGAGAGTTCCTGCAGGCTCGTGACACCGCGCTCCCGAAGGCCCTCGAGCTCGAGCGCCTGGACCGCGACGGGAATGCTGAGCAGGCTTTCCTCCCGCTTCCGTGCCGTAACGACAATTTCCTCGCGCTCCGACGGGTAAGCGCTCCCCATATCGACCGCAAAAAGCGCAAACAGCGCGAGCCCGTATTGTAATGATCGAACGTCGTTCTGACCTAGCATTGCTCCCCCTCGCTCCGTTTTTCTCGCAGCGCGACACGGAGCGCTGTATACTTATTTTTGATAACCTGATGGTAATCAAAAATGTATATACTTATAATTTTTGTCAACATTTTTTCATTTTATATGTTTACAACTTTATCGACATGTGTATAACTACTTAAATTATAATGAGTTACTATGGGCTTGGGGGTTTACATATTATGACAACAACAGGCCGTTCCGATGGACCTGGCATCGGCTACCGGGAAATTCGGGAGCAAATCGAGTCGTGGATCAGCTCGGGCCGGTATCCGCCGGGCGCAAAACTGCCACCCGAAGTCCAGCTGGCCGAGCAGTTCGGCGTTTCCAGGGTCACCATCCGACGCGCTATCGAGCTGCTGAAGCGAGACGGCGTGCTTCGCGGCCAGCGCGGCTCCGGCACCTACGTGACGCCGGTCTCGTCCGGCAGCGCCGTACGATCGGATTTCGCGCAGTACTCCCGCCAAACTCTCGACCATGTGGACGGGCTGGTGAACAAAGTGACCGCGCGACGCGATATTCCCGTGCCGGAGGCTTTGTTGTCCATCTTTCCCACGGCGGATAACAGCCACGTCGTCGAAATCGAGTGCATCCGGTTTTTGAACGAGCGCCCGTTTTCATTCGTCCGCACACACGTCGCCGGTTGGGCAGCGGCAGCGCTGGATGATCTGCGACATGACCTGGGCAAGGCGCGGCTGATCGACAAGCTTTTCAAGCTTCATGGCGTCTCGCCAAGCCGGATACACCAGGCGATTGGTGCCCAACCGGCGGACAGACATGTGGCGGACTATTTGAAGGTGGAGATTGGCAGCCCCCTGGTTCGGGTCGTGACCAACAAATACGACGGCAAAGGGCTGATCTATCAGCGCGCCGTAAGTTTGAACCGGGCCGACACATTCGAATACGAGCTGGATTTCGTCGGGGCCGGATACCCTTAGAGTTGTTCCTTTGGGAACAGGTGAAGTCAGAGAGCTAACGCGACGCCCACCGTGCGTGGGTCCGCCGCAGCCGAGACTACGCCGGTCCGTTCGTCATGAGCGACGATCTGCATGGCCGAGCGGAGGCCCCAGCGGCCGACCAGCGACAGGCGTGGCGCCGCCGATTGCAATGTGGCGAGCTCGGCCGGCGCGAACCCTTCTTCGGCGACGATGGAATCATCATCGGTCTCCCACGCCCAGCGCGGCGCAGCGATCAAGCAGCCGATATCGCCCTCGCCACCGGCGAGTCGGGCCAAGGTTTGCGCGTTCCATGGCATTTGGTTGGCGCCGCCCGGGGTTCCCCCCACGAACCGGCACACGCCGCCTTCGACGGCCCAGGCATGAAGCGTCGTCGCCGGGCGGCGCCCAGGTTCGGGAAAATTCGGATGGCCGGGCTCGGCACTGAAACCGCGGCCGGCACGATTGGACAGGATAAGATCATACGCGCCGACCACGATCCCGCTGCCAAAATGCGGATAGGAGTTGGAGTGCACTACCGTGACCATGGTCCCTTCGGCGTCCACCGCCGAGACCATGGACGTGCCGCTGGGATCGGCGAGCTCAGCTCTTCGCCTGGCGATGGCCTTCATCACGGAGGCATGGATTTCCGCCGCGCCGCCGGTCCCGGCCTGCACGGCATCGACCAGGGACGGGCCATGCGTGGGCGCCGGCGTCACATAGAGCGTCTTATTGCCGAGGTGACCCTGCACAGCCGGAACCCACTCGGCCCGCGCAAGCGCCAAATCTTGGCGGCACAATACGCCGCCGCACTCCCGGACCCGTGCGACAATTGCCTCCCCCACCGGGCCGGCGAGAAAGCTCCCCGGCGCGGCCGCAAAGTGCTCGAGCGCCCGGGCCAGGCCGGGCAGACGGGTGATGCTGCCCGGCGGAATGACCCTGCTCCGCGGGTAGTAGCGCGTGCCCTCGGGGTTGTGGCGAGCGACCAGCTCCCGCGACTCCTCGGCCAAAACCGAACAGATCCGCGACCAGGCGAAGCCTTGCTCGGCGATTTCGATGGCGGGACGGGTAAGCCTGTCAAGGGGCAGGCGTCCCCGTTCGGCCAGAGCAGCATAGCCGGCGGGCGCTCCCGGCACGCCCACGGAATGGGGCCCCGTCCGCTCCAGCACTCCAGCCCGTTCCACCTCTTCCGCAAGACCGTGGGGCGCGCCGCCGACGGCCAGGAGGGTTTCGGGCGCCGCCTTGCCTCGGTGCCAGGCCAGGGCAATCAGATCACCGGCCAGACCGCATTTCGGCGGCAGCAACACGGTTTCGGCCAGGGCGGCGGCCACGACGGCGTCGTAAGCATTGCCGCCCGCGCGCAGGGCCTCCGCGCCGACGAGCGCGGCAGTAGGTGCGGCGGCTGCGACCACGCCCCGGGTACCGCGCGCCTGTATCTGTTCAGCCATGATCGCTTCGGCGCCGGTATCGCGCCATCCGCATCCGTCCGCGATTTCTGCTGGAGACGCCGTGTCCACGTGCGTTAAGCCATGATAAAGATCGCCACGATGGTAATGGCAATCAGCGCGGTGATCACGGGCAGGAAATTCCGCCGCACAAGCTCGGCCGGCGGCACGCCGGCGATACCGGCATCCGCGCAGGCGCCAAAGGCCCAGGCGACCACCGTACCGCCGCCGGTGAAGATCGTCACCACCTGGCCCAGGCCGGCAAGCGCGGCGGCGTCGACCCCGGCTCCGACCGCCAGTGCACCGGCCAGGGAGCCGACCAGCGGCAGCCCGGAAAAGCCGGAGCCATCCATACCTGCCAGCATGCCGATCAGCATGATGCCGAAGCCAAGCAGGACGATATTGCCGTCAAGGTTCGTGCCGATGTAGCTGCCGACGTCGAAAAGGAAGCCCGGCGTGCCGTCACCGACAACCGTGACGGCATGGTCGGGGTTGCCCAGGAGGAAGAAGCCGGCGATCGGGATGATCGGCGCGAAGATTTTGATCGCGAAGAAAAAGCCTTCCCGGGCATAGTCGGCGATGCCGTCCATGGCGTGGTGGCCGTGCATCGCGAAGCTGGACAATATGAGGAGCACCACCGCGGTCCCGCCCAGAAGCGCCGTCGCGTCGCCGCCGCGGATCGCGTTCTGCTGATCGAAAAGTCCCAGATAGATCATCAGGGCGACGATGCTCAACAAAATCACGGGCACGGCGACAGCGAAAAATCGAGCATATCGATCCGACGCCGCCATCTCGCCCTCGCCCGTCGGACCATTGGATGCAAACGCAGCGGCCGCGCCGGGATCGGCGACGATCTTGCCGCTGCGCATATCTCGGCGCAGCGTGTAGCAGGCGAGCGTCAGCGCGATGGCGCCCGCGATAAAGGAGAACAGGATCGTGTAGGGCAGTACCTGACCGGGGTCCAGATTGGCGGCGCCGGCGGTCAGCCGTGTGGCGCCTTGAATCACCGGATCGGCCGACAAGGCCATGCCATGCCCAGACAGGTTGACAGCCACCGCCGCGCCGATTGCCGGCAGCCCGACGCGGACGGCGACCGGAATCAGAACGGTGCCCACCAACGCAACGGAAGGCGTCGGCCAGAAGAAGGCGGCGGCCGTATACATAGTGGCGGCAAGGATGAAAAACGCCGTCCACGGCCCGACCATCAGCTTGCGCATCGGTGCGATCATGATGCGGTCCGCGCCCTGGGCCTGGAGCGACCTCAGCATGGCGACCATCAACGCGATCACCAGCATGATATCGAACAGCTCGACGCCCGCGTTCAGAAGCGACCGGAACACCACCTGAACCGCAAAGATCAGGCGGTCCAGCCCCACCTCGCCGCCGAGCGGGGAGAGCAGCCCCAAAAGGAACGTTCCCACGATGGAGGGAATGATGACGGCCTTGCGAAAAGCGATCGACACGAAGATCGCAAAAACGACCGCCAGAAACACCCAGTGCGAGATCGTTAGCTGTGTTGCTTCCATCTTGCCTGTTCTTATGCGCTCACATTGACGAGGATACGACCGTCCACTTCCCGCACCGGGTAGGTCTTCACCGGCCGCGTTGCCGGCGGATTGATTGGGATACCCGTTGTAAGCTCGAAAATCGAGCCGTGGCAGAGGCACACAAGCCCGCCGTCCTCCACCTTGCCCGACGCCAGGTGGCAGGCGAGATGGGTACAGAGATTGTGCAGGGCGTAGATTTGATCGCCGTAGCGGGCGATGGCGACCTCCAGGCCGCCGACAGCGAAGCGCCGGACCGTGCCTTCCCGCACCTGACCGCTGCGGGCAGCAAATTGAAAGTCGCCTTCCGCCTGCCCGGCATCGTCTTCCGGACCGCCGGCCGCCTCTTCCTCGCCGAACACGATGTCATGAAAATCGAGCTCGTCATTCTGCAGAGCGGAGATATCGACCTCGGCCCGGCCGGCGATGAGCTCCTTCGCCAGCATGACCTCTTCACCGCGGTTAAGCCCGAAGGCAGCCTGGACACGGCCGTCGCGCATGTAAAAGGCGGTGAAATCCCGGTCCTCGACCGAGCCACGA
>JAKSBY010000492.1 GCA_022360855.1 Sphingomonadales bacterium
ATGGAAAGGGCGAGACCGGCGATACGTTTCAGGCGGTCAAGGACCACGAGCCGGCCGACCCGCTGGCCGCGCCCGGCGAAGCGGACCTCACCTGCCATGTGGACTTCGCCGCGCTGAAGGCCGCGGCGGCGGAGGCCGGCGCTCAGGTGTACGGCCCGGTGGGCCAGGGCCGGTTCCTGAAGGCGCTCGGTATCGAGGCGCGCGCCATGCGGCTGATGTCCGGCGCCGGGCTCAAGGCGAGCCGCGATGTTTCGGCGGCACTCAGGCGGCTGACCGCGCCCGACGCGATGGGCACGCTGTTCAAGGCGCTGGCGATCCTGCCGCCCGGCGCGCCGCCGCCGGCGGGCTTCGCGCCGTGAGCGACCTGGAGATCCTGCGCGCCGCCAACTTGGAATCGCTGGCCGGCGTGGCGCACGGCTTCTTCACCCGCGCGGGCGGGGTTTCTGAGGGCCTCTATGCCGGGCTCAATTGCGGTCCCGGCTCGGGCGACGATCCGGCCCGCGTCGCCGGGAACCGGGGGCGGGTCCGCGACGCGCTCGGCGCCCAGGCGCTGCTCTCCTGCCATCAGGTGCACGGGGCCGACGTCCTCACCGTGACCGCGCCGTGGGACGACGCGTCGCGCCCCAACGCCGATGCCATGGTGACGAACCGGCCGGGGCTCGCGCTCGGCATCCTCACCGCCGACTGCGTGCCCGTGCTCTTCGCGGACGAAGCCGCCGGCGTCGTCGGCGCCGCGCATGGCGGCTGGCAGGGGGTGCTCAAGGGCGTGATCGCGGCCACCGTCGCCGCCATGACCGCGCTCGGCGCCCGGCCCGCGACCACCGCCGCCGCCGTCGGCCCGGCCATCGCCCAGGCTTCCTACGAGGTCGGGCCCGAGCTGCGCGACTCTTTCCTTGCGGCGGACCCGGCCACCGACCGTTTCTTCGCCGCCAACGAGCGCGGCCGCTTTCAGTTCGATCTCGAAGGGCTCGTCGCCGCGCGCCTTTCCGACGAAGGTGTCGGCGCGGTCGACCGGCTCGGCCTGGACACCTACGCCGATTCGCGCCGCTTCTTCAGTTTCCGCCGCGCCACCCATGCCGGCGAGGCCGACTACGGGCGGCAGATTTCGGCGGTCCTCCTAAGCCCGTAAGGCGCCGCGCCCTTCCCTGTTTACAAATTTGTGACTCCGCCTATAAGGGGCGCACCGGGCCGGTGTCAGCGTTGGTGGGCAACACGCATGAAGATACTCGCGGGCAACAGCAATCCGCCCCTGGCGGAGGCCATCGCCGCCTATCTCAATACCCCCCTTACCAAAGCCAGCGTGCGGCGCTTCTCCGACCAGGAGATCTTCGTCGAAATCCATGAGAATGTGCGCGGCGAGGACGTGTTCGTGGTCCAGTCCACCTCGTTTCCCGCCAACGACCATCTGATGGAGCTCTTGATCTGCATCGATGCGCTCAAGCGCGCCTCGGCGCGGCGGATCACCGCCGTGCTGCCCTATTACGGCTACGCCCGGCAGGACCGCAAGCCCGGCCCGCGCACGCCGATCTCGGCCAAGCTGGTCGCCAATCTGATCACGACCGCAGGCGCCGACCGGGTGCTGACCATGGACCTGCATGCCGGCCAAATTCAAGGCTTCTTCGACATCCCGACCGACAATCTCTACGCCCTGCCGGTCCTGGGCCGGGACCTGAAGGAGAATTTCGACCCGGAGAACCTGACGATCGTCTCGCCCGACGTCGGCGGCGTGGTCCGCGCGCGCGCCTATGCCAAGCGCGTCGAGGCGCGGCTCGCCATCATCGACAAGCGCCGCGAGCGCGCCGGCGAATCCGAGGTCATGAACATCATCGGCGACGTGGCCGGCCGCACCTGCGTGCTGGTCGACGATATCGCGGACTCCGCCGGCACCCTCTGCAACGCCGCCGGGGCCCTGATGGACGCCGGCGCCGAATCGGTCAGCGCCTACGTCGCCCACGGCGTCCTCTCCGGCGGCGCGGTCGGCCGCATCGGCGCCTCGGCGCTGGACAGCGTGGTGATCACAGACTCCATCCGCCCCACCGAAGCCGTCCGCGTCTCCGAAAAGATGCGCACCCTTAGCATCGCCCCCCTCATCGCCGAAGCCATGAGCCGTATCTCGCAGGAGACCTCGGTCTCGAGTTTGTTTGATTAGGAAGGCGGAGCTTACCTTTGCGCGCGACGGAAATCTGGCCAGCAATACACTGAAATTTATTCGGGCGAGGAGAATGACTGCGGCGGCAGGACTTGAACCCGCGACCTTCCCGCCCATACTACACAGTATGCGAACCGCGATTCTGTAGAAAACAGGACGCTCTATCCAGCTGAGCTACGCCGCATAATTCAGTCTAGTCGTCTTCGCCCCTGATGACTTTCAAGATTGGCTTTCCTTTCCGCCTAGCCCTGGCCCTGCGCAATTCGGCGCGCTCCTCTCTTTCTTCAAGTTTCTCGATTGCATAGGGCTTTGCTGCCTTGATCAGCCCATCAAGATGGTAGATGTTCGTCTTGCTCCCAATGCCAGGAGTCCGTCGTTCTTCGCGCTCGATAAATCCGGCCGATTCCAAGGCGGCGATCCGCCTCTGGACAGTGCGGGGATGGACGCCGATAGCGTCTGCGATCGTCACCTTGGAAGGATGAGGTTTCCCCTCAGGCTTCCACCAATAAGAGGCGATGTGCAGAATTATATTGATGTCCATTGGATCCAAGCCCAATGCTTGTTGTCGTTCAAAAATAACGTTCGGCAGAGCTGTCCAGCCTGCACGCCAAAGCTGCTTTGACCATTTAGCCTCATTCACACGAAGCTGCTGTGCGGCAGAGTTTTTGACGAGCGAATTTTTAGCCATCATCACTATCCATGAGTGCGTTGGTCCATCACCATTGATATGGCCAAGGATCGGCAAATAGCAAGGATACCCCGGGAGGCGTTGATGTCTCCCGCTTATTTCATTCAGGGGAATGCGTAGGGGTATAGATGGACTAGGGTCTGCCCTTGGCTTTACCATCTATTTCGAGAGGCACTTATGACGTCCCTCTGCAAGGCGCTGCTGTCGTCCGGCCCGAAGGCATGCCGACCTCCTGGGGAGGGTACATGGACCTACCCGGTACTATAAACTTTTCTTGAATGGCCAACTGAAAACATACCATAGCCGCACGATCTTCTCAAAGACGGCCCCTTGGACTGCTCCATTATTGAGGACTTCGCCTTTGGTCGAGGGGACATTACTTAATTATACAGGGGCACTGGAATTAAGTCTTATGTCCCCCGAATTCCGAATCTTGAGAACTTCTCGTTACCCCTTCAGCCGCACGCCGGGGCTTTCGCCGTTGCTGAAACAAATGCCATGGCTTTCCAGAGCCTGCCTTACCCCCAGAATATTGTTTGGATAGCCGCTGACCTGCCCCCGGCAAGCCTCCATGCGCTTCAATGTCGGAATGGAGATGTTAGCCTCCCCGGCCAGTTGCGCCTGGGTGAGACCGACAAGCACCCTTGCAGCAGCGATCTGCCGGCCAGTTAAGTTAATTCGATCTTTTAGCATTATTCTAATACAAAAGTATTGACTTATAGATCAACTTAAGCGATAAGTATCAGGCTAGACAGCGCCCCGCAACGGTGCTGGAACACCGAAGCGGGGCTGACCACACCAACCTAGTAGGAGATTGGCATGGCTAATCCATCCCATAGCACAGCTTCACCTGAACCCCGAAACCCTCAAGACGACGCCCAACTGGATTCCCGCGTGCGCGGGAATGACAGTGAGGCGAAGGGGAATGACGGCGGCGGGGAAAACCCGGAAGAGACGTTCCGCAACCCCCAATCTGTCATTCCCGCGGACGCG
>JAKSBY010000396.1 GCA_022360855.1 Sphingomonadales bacterium
CCGGTGAGGATGTCGATCCGATCCTCGATAAGGTCGACGTTCAGTATCAGCCAGGCCACAACCACGCCTCCATGGGCGAAACCAAGGAGGCGGACGGTAAGTGGCTGGTGTCGCTGAACAAATTCTCCAAGGACCGCTTCCTGGATGTCGGCCCGCTGAAGCCGGAGAACGAGCAGCTCATCGATATCTCCGGCGGAAAGATGGAGGTCGTCCATGACGGCCCGACCTTCTCCGAGCCGCATGACTGCATCATCGTGCACCGTTCCAAGGTCAATCCGAAGAAGATCTGGGACCGCGATGATCCCTATTGGGACGAGGCGCGGAAATGGGCCGAGGCCGACGGCGTCGATCTGGAAACCTCTGCCGACGTCATCCGCGACGGCAACAAGGTGCGTGTCTACATGCATTCGGTGGCGCCCACCTTCGGGCTCGAGAAGTTTACCGTGCGCGAGGGCGACGAGGTGACCATCGTCGTCACCAATATCGACGACGTGGACGATCTCACGCATGGCTTCTGCCTGGCCAACTACGGCATCGCCTTCGAGGTCGCGCCGCAGGCCACCGCCTCGGTGACCTTCACCGCGCACCGGCCTGGCGTGCACTGGTTCTACTGCCAGTGGTTCTGCCATGCGCTGCATATGGAGATGCGCGGCCGCATGCTGGTGGAGCCCAGAGCTGCCTAGTGCCGCTCAGGGCCGCATATGGGGCAGTTAGGAGGGCGGTGGGCAGCGCCGCCCTCCTCCTGCCGCTTGTACTGAGTGGCCTCTCGAACGCGGCGGAAATCAGCGTCGCGCCTGGCGGCCTCGCCGATGCTCTTGCGCAGTCGGCGCCGGGCGATGTTCTGACCTTGGCGCCGGGCGTCTATGCCGGCCCCCTCGAGATCGCCCGGCCGCTGACCCTGCGGGGGGAGGCGGGTACCGTCATCCGGGGCAACGGCGCGGGCTCGGTAATCCGCATCGCCGCGCCGGACGTCACGGTGGCGGGGCTCACGATCACCGGCTCGGGCCTCAGCCTGGAAACCGAGGACAGCGGCATCTTCGTCACCCGCGACGGCGACCGCGCGGTGATGGAAGGGAATGTGATCGTCGGCAATCTCATCGGTGTCTTCTTGAAGGGCCCCGACGACGCGGCCGTGCGCGATAACCGCATCGAAGGGCAGCGCGACATGCATATGAGCGAGCGCGGCAACGGCGTTCAGCTCTGGAACTCGCCGGGCTCGGTGGTGGAGAACAACAGCTTCCGTTTCGGCCGCGACGGCATCTTTGTCGGCACCAGCCGCGATAACGTCTTCCGGAACAACCGCTTCCAAGAGCTGCGCTTCGCCGTGCATTACATGTACACCAACCGGAGCGAAGTTTCGGAAAACGTCTCCATCGGCAACCATGTCGGCTACGCGGTAATGTATTCCCGGCACGTCGAGGTTCTGAACAACCGCTCGCGCGGTGACCGCGACCATGGCATCCTGCTGAACTATGCCAACAGCTCGACCATCGCCGGAAACGACGTCTCCGGCGGCGCTCATAAATGCGTTTTCGTCTACAACGCCAACAAGAACCGGTTCGCGGATAATCGTTTCGCGGGCTGCGACATTGGCGTGCATTTCACCGCCGGCTCCGAGCGCAACCGGATCGCCGGCAATGCCTTTATCGGCAACCGTACCCAGGTGAAATATGTCGGCACGCGCCAGATCGAATGGTCCGAGGACGGCCGCGGCAATCACTGGAGCGACCACACCGCCTTCGATCTCGACGGCGATGGCATCGCCGACCGGCCCTATCGGCCCAACAACGCCGTCGACCGGATCGTCTGGCGCCATCCCCTGGCCAAGCTCCTGCTGAACAGCCCGTCCACCCAGCTCGTCGCCTGGGCGCAGTCGGCCTTTCCGACGCTTTTGCCCGGCGGCGTTACTGATTCGGCGCCGCTGATGGACGTCCCCGGAGCGGAGACGCCATGACTCGCGATCCCGTCATCGAATTGGATGGGGCCACCAAGCGCTACGGCAAGCGCGGAGTGTTGTCGGATGTCAGCCTCGCGGCCGCGGCGGGGGAGAGCATCGCCCTCGTCGGCCATAACGGCGCTGGCAAGACCACGCTTATCAAGCTCCTGCTCGGCCTGACCCGGCTATCGTCGGGACGCATCCGCGTGATGGGTGCCGACCCTGGCAAGCGCGGCTTCGCCCAGATGCGCCGTGAAATCGGATTTCTGCCGGAAACCGTCGCCTTCTACGAGACCATGACCGGCCGCGAGCTGTTGTGGCTCTACGCCGGACTTCAGGGCTCGGACACGGATCAGGCCGCGGAACTGCTCGGCCGGCTCGGGCTCGCTCCGGCGGCGGACCGGCGCATCCGCACCTATTCCAAGGGCATGCGCCAGCGCCTCGGGTTGGCCCAGGCGCTTCTGGGCGCGCCCAGGCTGCTCATGCTGGACGAGCCGACCAACGGGCTCGACCCGCCGCTGCGCCGGCTCTTCTTCGCGCTGGTGGCGGAGCGGCAGGCGGCCGGTGCGGCCACCCTGATTGCCTCACATGCCTTGACCGAGATCGAGTCCCGCGTCGACCGCATCGCCATCCTGCGGGCAGGCCGGCTGGTCGCCTCCGGCAACCTCGATGAGCTGCGGCGCGCCTCGGGCCTTCCGCTCAGGGTGCGCCTTACGGTCAAGCCCGAAGCCGCGGGCCAAGTTGCGGAAGAGATGGGCGGAGGCGTTCGCATTCTGAGCGCCGATGCCGGGAGGATGGAGCTCGCTTGCCCGACGGCCGAAAAAGTCAGCATGGTCAAGAAGGTCGGCCGGCTCGACGGCGTCCTCAAGGACGTGGAGTTCGAACCGCCGGGGCTCGACGATATCTACGCCCATTATGTGGGCGAGGAGGCGCCGCAATGACCGCAGTCGGCCGGCTCGCGCTGAAGGAGTTTCGCGACGGCGTGCGCAACCGCTGGGTCGTCGCCACGATCCTGCTTTTGGGCGGCCTCGCACTCGGCCTCACATTCGTCGGCTCGGCGCCCGCCGGCGCGCTCAAGGCCAGCGCGCTCGATGTCGCCGTCGTCAGCCTGGCGACCCTGTCGGTCTATCTGGTGCCGCTGATCGCGTTGATGATCTCCTTCGACGCCATCATCGGCGAGATCGAGCGCGGCACGGCACTCGTGCTTCTGAGCTACCCGGTCGCCCGCTGGCAGGTTGTCGCCGGCAAGTTCTTTGGCCAGTTGAGCGTGCTGGCGCTCGCCATCCTTGTCGGCTACGGGGTCGCCGGGTTTGTCACCGGAGCGACGTCCGAGAGCGGCGCGGCCGGCTGGGCGAGTTATGCCGCCATGGCGGCGAGCTCGATCCTGCTCGGCGCCGTCTTTATCGCGCTTGGCATGCTGATGAGCGCGCTCGCCTCGGAGCGGGCCATGGCGGCCGGGCTCGCGGTGGCGCTCTGGCTCGTTTTCGTCGTGCTGTATGATCTCGGCCTTCTCGGTCTCCTGTTCGCCGACGAGACGCAGTCGGTTTCACCGGTACTCTTCCAAAGCCTGCTGCTCGCCAACCCGACGGACGCCTACCGGGTGTTTAACCTGACCGCCTTCGACGGTGTTGCCGAGGCGGCCGGGCTTGCCGGGCTCGCGGGCACGCAAGGGGTGAGCCGGTCCCTGCTGATCGGGCTGCTCGTGCTTTGGGCCGCCGCGCCGCTTGGCGCCGCCGCCGCCCTGTTCCAGCGGAAGGAGCTCTGATCATGCGATGGATTGGCCTGGTCCTGTTGTTGACGGTGCTGACCGCCGGCTGCGATGCACGACAAGCAGAAGCGCCGCCTCCGCCGCAGGAGCCGACGCGCGAGGCGCTCGGCTATTTCTGCGGCATGATCGTCGTCGACCATCAAGGGCCAAAAGGGCAAGTGCATCTGAAGGGCCGGGAGGAGCCGATCTGGTTCACCTCGGTGCGCGACGCCATCGCCTTCACCATGCTGCCGGAGGAATCCAAGGCGATCGCCGCGATCTACGTCACCGATGTTGGCCGCGCCGATTGGGACGCGCCCGAGCCCGGCACCTGGACCGATGCCCGCACGGCCTACTACGTGATCGGCAGCGGGCGCATCGGCGGCATGGGCGCGCCGGAGGCGGTGCCGTTCGCGGCGCGCGCCGCCGCCGAGGCCCTGGCGGCGGCAGAAGGCGGCAGCGTGGTGGCCTTCGGCGATATCCCTGCGGATGCCATCTTGGGCGATGACGGGGAACCCCAAGAGGAGTCTCATGACGGCCACCATTAGACCGAGCCGGCGGCGCCTGCTGCAGATCACAGCCGCGGTGGGCTGCGCCGCGCTGGCCGGGGTCGGCCCGGTCCGGTCGCGGCCCGTCACCTGGTACGGCCGTGCGCTCGGCGCCGACGCCCGGATCGCGCTCCACTACCCGGACGAAGCCGCTGCCGGTCGCCTGATCGACGCGGCGTTGGACGAGGTGACCCGGCTCGAGCGCATCTTCAGCCTCTACCGGCCCGACTCGGCGCTCGCGCGGCTCAACCGGCAGGGCGCGCTCGACGCGCCGCCGCCGGAGCTTGTCCAACTGATGGCCGAGGCGACACGCTTCAGCCGGCTCACCGACGGCGCCTTCGATATCACCGTGCAGCCGCTTTGGGCGCTCTACGCGGACCACTTCGCCGCACCGGACGCCGATCCCGCCGGACCGTCGGAGGAGGCCATCGCCGGCGCGTTGGCCAAGGTCGATTATCGGGCCGTCGAAATCGACAGCACCCGCATCGCCTTCGCCGGGCCCGGAATGGCGGTGACCCTGAACGGCATTGCGCAGGGCTTCATCACCGACCGTGTCTCCGATTTGCTGAAAGACGCGGGCCTGACCCACGTCCTGGTCAATCTCGGGGAGATCCGCGCGCTCGGGCCCAAGCCGGACGGGGCGCCATGGCGCGTTGGATTGCCCGATGGACGCACGCTCGGCATCGAACGCCGGGCAGTGGCCACGTCGGCCGGAAGCGGTACGGTGTTTGACAGTCAGGGCCGGCACCATCACATTTTCGATCCTACTCGTGGACACAGCGCCGGCGGCTTCGCCCATGTGACGGTCGCCGCGCCCACCGCCACCGAGGCGGACGCACTCTCTACGGGCCTCGCCGCAAGCAGCGCCGATCAGGGCAAGCGCATCATCGACCGGCTGCGAACGCGGCAGGACCTCGACGTTTTCTCCGAGAAGCTTGTCTAGTCGGCCGAGCCCGTCCATGAGTCGCGTCCACGCCGCTTGTCCTCGCTGAACCGTGAATTTGCGTTTTGCCTCCAGTGGCGTAAAATGCGCGCTAGACAAAGAATTATGTAAAGGGGGGGTGCCAAAGAGCCGGGAAAACCGGTCGCTGTGATCTGTATGGGCGGCGCGCCCCCGTTAACAAGGGGGAGAAAAATGGGAAGAATCCTTATTTTCCTGTACGGCGTGGTGAGCTACGTCATCTTCTTTTTGACGTTTCTGTATCTCATCGCCTTTGTCGGCAATTTCGGCGGTCTGCCTTTTGTCACCAAGACCATCGATTCCGGTGTGCCCGGGCCTGTCGGCGAGGCCGTTCTGATCAATGTGGCGATCCTCGCGCTTTTCGGCGTCACGCACACGGTGATGGCGCGGCCCTGGTTCAAGGAGAAATGGACCAGGATTGTGCCCAAGGCCGCCGAGCGCTCGACCTATGTGCTCGTGGCCAGTCTCATCCTGATCCTGCTGTTCCGGGAGTGGCGGCCGATGCCGGATGCGGTCTGGTCGGTGGCCGATCCGACCTGGGCGATGGTGCTGACCGGGATCTATCTGGCGGGCTACGGCATCGTCCTGATCTCGACTTTTCTGATCAACCATTTCGAGCTTTTTGGGCTAAGTCATGTGTTGGCGAACCTGCAGAAGAAGCCACCGCCCAGATACAGATTCGTGTCGCCGCTGTTCTACAAGGTGATCCGCCATCCGCTCTATTTCGGGTGGCTTGTCGCCTTCTGGGTGACGCCGGAAATGTCGGTCGGGCATCTTTTGTTCGCGCTGATTCTGACGGCGCAGATCCTGATCTCCATCCCTTACGAGGAAGCGGATATCGAGGGTTATCTCGGCGAGCCTTACCGGCAGTACAAGAACCGCGTGCCGATGCTCATCCCGTTCCTGAAATCCAAGGGGGGAGACGCGGCGGCCGAACCGGGAGGCGGTCACAGGCCGGAGCCGGTCTAGCCGGCGACATTTCGGGTTTGCGGAGGCGTGGGGTGTCCACGCCTCCGGCCCCGGCCGCTAGAACAGCGCGGCTGCGATCAGCGCCATGCCGATAACGCCGCCCGCCCAAGCGAGCGTCCGCACATAGGCGATGCCGGCGAGGTAGACGATCGCGTGCGCTACACGCGACCAGAAGAAGATGGTCGCGCCGAGCGCCGTTTGATCGCCGGCATTGCCGCTGACGTGGGCGATCAGCACCAGGGGCGCAAACAACGCCAGATTCTCCAGACTATTGTCCCGCGTCCGGCACGCCCGCTTGTTCCACACCGTCATGTCGGGCATTTCGTCGCGATTCGTGAGAAACGGCCCCATGCCCAGCTTCAGGATGCCCTCGGTCGCCGGGACGAGCACCAGAACGAAAGCCAGAAGGACGCTGTAAAGCAACATCCAGAGGTCGGTCGTCATTCCTATTGCAACGGTCATATCGCTCCCCTTTTTTGCGATTTGCAGGCCGTAGCATACACGTCCGGCGGCGGGTGTTGAATTGACCCGGAATGCCTCCGGTTTTTTACGTTGATCACGGGCTTGACATCGTAGTTATACTATAACATTACTTGCCGCTCTTAAAAACAGGCGAGGGTACGATGTTCAGACTGACGGCAGCGGTTGTGTGCGGGCTTAGTACGGCTGTGGGGGTAAGCCAACCGGGATTTTCCCAAGACGATGGTGATCGGAACCAGGAAGAGTCGCCCCTGGAGCAGATGGTGATCTCGGCTTCGCCTTTGGGGCGGAGCCAGTTTGAGACCATCGTCGGGACGACCGTGCTGGCCGATGACGACCTCGCGCGCCGCCTGGAAGGCTCGATCGGCGAGACCCTGCGCCGCGAGCCCGGCATATCCTCGACCTTTTTCGGCCCGGGCGCGAGCCGGCCGGTGATTCGCGGCCTCGGCGGTGACCGCATCCGGGTGCTCGACGCCGGCATCGGCTCCATCGATGCCTCGGCCACCAGCGACGACCACGCGGTCGCGGTGGAATCCGCATTGGCCGAGCGGATCGAAGTGGTGCGCGGTCCGGCCACCCTGCTTTATGGCTCTTCGGCCGCCGGCGGCGTGGTCAACGTGTTTGACGGGCGCATTCCCGATGCCGTGCCCGAAGGCGGCTTCGATGTCGGCGCCCGCTTTTCGCATTCGACCGTGGACAACGGCAACGAGGCGAGCGGCGCGGCAACCGTGAAGGTCGGGTCGCTGGGCGATGCCGACCTGGTGATTCATGCCGACGGCTTCTACCGCGACACCGAAAACTACGAGATTCCGGGCTTTGCCGAATCCGCCCTCTTCCGCGCCGCGGAAGAGGAGGAAGAAGGCCATGAGGAAGAGGGTGAAGAGGGCCACGACGAGGAAGAAGAGGAGGAGGCCTTCGGCATTGTCGAGAATTCGGATATCGAATCCAAGGGCGGCTCGGGCGGCGTGTCCCTGATCTTCGACAACGGCTTTATCGGCATCTCCGCCAAGGTGCTGGACTCCAATTATGGCGTTCCCGGCGGCCACGGCCATGAGGAAGAGGGCCATGAAGAAGAAGGCCATGAGGAAGAGGGCCACGACGAAGAGGAAGAAGAGGAGGCCGTCCGTATCGACCTCGAGCAGACGCGCATCGACCTGCACGGCGAACTCGATGCGGATCTGGGCCCGTTCCAAAAGGCCAAGCTGAGGATCGGCTATGCCGACTACGAGCATCGCGAGCTGGAAGGCCCGGGCGAGGTCGGCACCGTGTTCTCCAACGAAGGCTGGGAGGGCCGGCTGGAGCTTGTCCAGGGCACTCCCGCCAACCAGCCGGGGCTGAACGGCGCCGTCGGCGTGCAGTGGCGGTTCCGCGATTTCTCGGCGATCGGCGAGGAGGCCTTCGTGCCGCCCACCGAATCCCGGCAATTCGGCATCTTCGCGGTCGAAGAATACGTCTCGGGCGATTGGCGGTTCGAGCTCGGCGGACGCTACGAGCATACCTCGCACACGGTCGTCGAGACCGGGCTCAAGCGCTCGTTTGACGGCTTCTCCGTTTCCGGCGGGGTCGGCTTTGCGCCGAGCGAGAACTGGTTCGCCGGCGTCACCGCCTTCCGCACGGCCCGCGCGCCGGCCACCGAGGAGCTGTTCGCCAATGGGCCACATCTGGCGACCAACGCCTTCGAGGTCGGCAATCCCGACTTCGGCAAGGAAAAGGCCTATGGCGCCGAGGGGACCTTGCGCTACCAGATCGGCGAGTACACTTTTGCCGTCAACGGCTTTGCCACGTCGTATAATGACTTCATCGCGCTCATCCCGACCGGCGAAGAGGAAGACGGGCTTCCGGTCTTCGAATTCCAGGCCGTGGCCGCCACCTTCATCGGTTTAGAAGCCATGATTGACGCGCATATCGGCGTAGTCGGGCCGGTCGACCTCCATGCGGACGCGGCGGTGGACCTGGTGCGCGCCGACACCAACGCGCTCGGTAACGATAATCTGCCGCGCATCCCGCCCATCAACGCCATCATCGGCGCCGAGGCGCGCTCCGCTTACGCGGATTTCCGGATCGAGGGCGAGTTTGCCGCCGCACAGAACCGCAATGCTGAGTTTGAACTGCCGACAGAAGGCTACCAGGTGCTGAACATGTTCCTCACCGTCTATCCGCTCGGCGAGGACCGTAACCTGGCGCTCGAGATCAAGGCGGCCAACCTGACCGACGCGGAAGCGCGGCTACACACGTCGTTCCTCAAGGACCTGGCCCCCTTGCCTGGCCGCAACTTCCGCCTGACCGCGCGGGCGAACTTCTAGGCCACCCCCTCACCCAGCTCCGGCTAAGGCGCGGCCGCGTGGTCGCGCCAAGCTTTCTCACCCCTCCCCTGCCTCTCAGGGGGGAGAGGGTAGGGTGAGTGTGCAACCGGGGGCATAGGTGACAGTCCCTTTCTACTTGTTGGCGGAAGGTCAGGGAGTGGGTGACCGCCCCTTTCCCCGTCATCGTGAGGCCCGAAGGGCCGCGGCGATCTGGTCGCGGCACAGCTCCGTCGTCCCGAGATTGCTTCGGCTTTGCCTCGCAATGACAGGGTGGGGTCAGGGAGGGGTACCCCGCCTTACCCGCCGCGGGGCCATTCGCCGTAGTGGAGGCGGTAGAGCCGTTGCGCCTCGCGCTGCAGGGCGCCGGCGATAAAGAGCAGGCCCATGGGCCGGGCGTCCCAGGACGTGTCCAAGGCGCAGGCCAGATCGTGGAGCAAAGTCGCCGCGCCCATCAGCCGGTTCAGCGGCTCCTCCATGGCCGTCAGGGCGGACGGGTCGGGCCTGCTGCCGCCGGCCAGCTCGCGCGCCTTCACCGACTTCCAGATGCGCACCTCCAGGTCCTCGCGCCACCCGTCGGCCAGGGTGAGGCCGTCGGCCGGGTCTTTGGGGTCTTCGGCGTTGTCGTCCTGGAGCTCGTCATTCCGGGCTTCGGCCTCGATCCGGTCCTTGGGCGCCGTCTTCTTAGTCTTCTTCCTCTCCTTGGTCATAGCGCCCTCCCGTCATTCATTTCACTTGTCACCCGACGGCTTGACCGGCGGGTCCATAGTGGAACCGCCTCGGCTGCGTCGAGATGGATTCGCCGGTCAAGCCGGCGAATGACAGGTTGGGGGGGTCGGGGGTGGGGTGCAGGTATGCTATGGGATGGATTAGCCATGCCAATCTCCTCAGTAGGTTGGTGTGGTCAGGGCTTCGTGGGTGTGTGGAGCACCTGCGGAGCCCGCTTGATCAATATTCAAAGCTCAACTACTCTC
>JAKSBY010000463.1 GCA_022360855.1 Sphingomonadales bacterium
GCTTGCGGTGATGATGCCGTCGAGCGGCGCCTTCTGGGCCTGCGCCTGCAATGTGCGGTTCTCGGTCTCCAACTCATAGAGTTTGAAAGCGCGGCTTATGATCAGGCCGAGCTCGTCCGCATCGATCGGCTTCTGATAGAAGTCGTAGGCCCCGAGAGCGATCGCATTGAGCGCACTCGACCGCTCGCCATGGCCCGAAGCGACAATGACCTTGACCTCCGGCGTGAGCGTAAGGATCTCCTCGAGCAGGGCAAAGCCTTCGCTCGTGCCATCGGGATCGGGCGGCAGTCCGAGATCGACCGTCACGACTTTCGGCTCCTCGGCGCGGAGCAATTCGATGGCGTCTTCCCGGGTGCTGGCAATCAGCACTTTGTAGTCCTCGAAGCTCCACTTGAGCTGCCGCTGCAGCCCGGCATCGTCCTCGACGACGAGGAGTTTTGGCTTTGCCTTGGCCATTACGCTAACGCCGCCGCCCGGTCACGGCTCTGCACCATGCTGCGCTCCGAAAGCGGCAGCAAGACCGTGAATTTCGAGCCCTTGCCCAGCTTGCTCTCGACGTCAATGCGACCCCCATATTCCTCGACGATCTGCCGGCTCTCATAGGCACCGATGCCATATCCCGTGGCCTTGGTCGATTTGAACGGCTGGAAAAGCCCGTTCTCGATGAATTCCTCATCCATGCCGCAACCATCATCGGACACGATGATCCGCGCGATATCGTCATCGGTTTGAAGATCGACGGTCACTTGTCCATTTTGGTCGATGGCCTCCAAGGCGTTTTGAATCAGGTGATTGAAGACCGCTTCAAGCTTTTCCTGCTCCGCCGTCACCCAGACCGACGAATTACCGTTCAGCGAAAGAGCCGAACGGCCATCACCCAACCGATGCA
Organism: Sphingomonadales bacterium; assembly: GCA_022360855.1. Taxonomy (GTDB): domain Bacteria; phylum Pseudomonadota; class Alphaproteobacteria; order Sphingomonadales; family JAKSBY01; genus JAKSBY01. The sequence continues at coordinate 890 of JAKSBY010000463.1, forward strand.
CCAACTCTTCTAACAATCCATTAAGCTCGATGTCTTCCGCATTAGCGCCGTGTTCGGTTTGTGTCGACAGGCGACTCAATAGCAATTTCATCTTGTCCAGCGAATCCCGCACCGTGGTCAACATGTCTGCCTGAAATTCCGGATTCTGCGCATGCTTCTCCGAATTTTTGACCACCAGCGCAAGCTGGCTGACGAGATTCTTCAGGTCGTGCATGACAAAGGCGAAGCGGCGGTTGAATGCCTCGAACTGACGCGCGTCAGCAAGCATCTTTTCCGCGGACTGTTCCGCAATGTAGCTCGCCATCTGCCGCCCGACCGTCTTGAGGAGATCGTAGTCCTCCCAGTTGAGCGCGATGCCGGCCCGCGATTTCTGCAACACAAAGAAGCCAAGCAGCTCATCGTGGTGGACGAGCGGGACCGCCAGCCAAAGCCGTTTGTCCGCCGACGCCCAGGCCGGCAGCCGCAAAGTGCCGTAGACCTCGTCGCCCTCGGCGAGGCGGTGCAGATCGACGACCCACTGCTGGTCCGATAGATAGGAGATAAGCTGGGAGTTGGCGGGCTCCTCGCCGCTGACGCCACGCAGGTTCCAGCGCGCGGTCGGCCTGTACAGACCGGGGTCCTTGGTCATCCAGAGCGAGCCGCCCGGGCTCTCCATGATGTCGCAGACGGCTTTGATGATCCGCTCCTTGAGGGCCGCGCCGAACTCGGCGGTGGAGACGGTGGCGATACATCGCAGCCATTCGTCGCGATAGTCATATTTGTAATTGAAGAAGTGCTTGTTCAGCAGCACCCGCGCCTGAGCGCGGAATCGGCCCGAAAACAAGGCCAGAATGAGCACCAGGCTGGCGCCGAATACGAAGGTCACCTGCAGCAGCGCGCCCCAGTCTCCGCCGACCTCGCGCAGATAGTAACCGGCCAGCGCCATAACGAGCAGGTAGACGCCCGCCGCGACCACGGAGACCGAGTGGAACACCACGCTGCGCGACACGAACACGTCGAGCTTCCAGTCCGGATTGCGCGCGGCGGATACGGCCAACAGCGGTACGATCAAGGTGTTGACGGCGCCGCGGGCAAGCTGCAGGTCCGGGTCGATGCTGCGCAGCAGGAGACCGTGGGCATAGAGCGCGAAGTCGTAGACGAACATCGCGGCCATGCCGAGCGAGAAAAAGCGGATCCCCCAACGATTGTTCGGGGCGGTGTTGCGATAGAAGTTCTCGACCAGCAGCAGGCCGCCGACCGCCAGCATCAAGCGCGCCATGGTGTGCAGCTTGGCGCTGAGGGCGAGACTCTCTTCATCCTGAAACACCCCGCCGAGGCTGAGGAAGTCCAGGCCCAGCAAGCTTACCCCCAGAACACCGATGATCCAGGCGGTCACCCGGGCGACACCAAGCTGGCCGGACTGTTCCCAATAGCCGGCCAGCAGACGCGCCAGCAGCACGCACCACGCGCCGGTCCGCAAGGTCTCGAGCGGAGAGACCGCAAGCGCGTGCGGGCCGGAGGCGACATCGGCGGCAGCGACACTCGCCGTCCACAGCGCCGTCGCCGCCGCGGCGATAATCATCCAGCCGCCGGGCCCGTCGCGGCGCCAGCTTGTCAACAGCCATGCGGTGAACGCCAAATAGGCGACCGTGGCCAGTCCATAGGTTACTGTCGCTACACTCAGCAGTGGTTCGCTCCGGTCAACTTCATCACCCAGCGCGCCCGCTTAGCTGGCGGGTTTCCCAGATAGGCCTGACATGTCTCGTTAGCGTACGCCATCGGGCCAAAGCACGACGCGCGCCGTCTGAATGAGAATCAGAACATCCAAGAATAGCGAATAATTCTTGATATAGTAGAGATCGAATTCAAGCTTTCGCCGCGCGTCCTCGATCGAGGCGCCGTAGGAGTAGTTGAGCTGGGCCCAGCCCGTGATGCCGGGCTTCACGTGATGCCGCTCCGCGTAATAGGGGATCTCGGTCGAGAGCTGGTCCACGAAATAGGGCCGCTCGGGCCGCGGGCCGACGAAGCTCATATCGCCCCTCAATACGTTATAGACCTGCGGGATTTCGTCGATACGGGCGGCACGTATGACCCGCCCGAACGGTGTGATTCTCGGATCGTTCTCTCCCGCCCATTTTGGGATGCCGTCCTTTTCGGCATCGACGCGCATGCTGCGAAACTTCAGGGCCTTGAAGACGTCGCCGCCTTGGCCAACGCGTTCCTGACGGTAGAGGACCGGGCCGCGGCTCGTGAGCTTGATCGCGATCGCGGTCGGCACCCAAATCGGAATCGCGAAGATCAGGATCAACAGGCTGACGACGACGTCGAAGATGCGTTTCGACACAAGAGCAGCCCGATTGAGGCTGATGAAGCCGTCGGAAAAGATCAGCCAGCTTGGATTGACCATATCGAGATCGACATAGCCCTGCTCCCGCTCGATGAAGCTGGAAATGTCGGTTATCCGGGTGCCGCTCATGCGGCAGGTCAGCAGCTCGTTGACCGGCAACTGGCCGCGGCGCTCCTCCATGGCCAGAACCACTTCCTCGATGCGGTTCTCCCGCACATAGTCCCGCAGGGTCCCGATATCCGTGAAGCAGGAGGCGTCCGAGATTTGCTGGGCTTCACCGGGCTGCGCCATGAACTGAACGATCTTGAAGCCGCGGGAGGGGCTGGATTCTTCGAGATCCTTCAAGCGCAGCGCGCGCTTGCCGGCGCCGAGCACGGCAACCCGCCGCTTGAACCGGTTGATATCGACCACACGGATAAAAACGAACCGGGCGATCATGATGATCACGAAGGAGATGACCACAGCGATGGCAAATATGCTTCGCCACAGCGCGACGTCCGGGATCAGGAAGAAGACCACCGACATCACGACGAGCGACACGCCGAGCCCGAAGATCAGCCGGATCGACGTCACCCGGAGATCGCGGCAAATCTCGGTCTGATAAAGGCCGAGCGCCGAGATCGAGAGCATCACCACCATGACATAAACGACGTGCTCGAGGAGCCGGCTCGAGAGCGCCCCTATTTGCAGATTTGCTTCGGCGAAACGAAGTTGCGCGGCAAGCTCGATGGCAAAAAACAGCAAGAACGCCTCGACGAGCCCGAGCACGAGAATCGAGGTGGGAACGTAGTGTTTGAAGATCCGAATCATCGCTGACCGGGAGCTGGCGCCGTTACGTGTTGTCGGTCTCAAGCCCGGTCGGGCTGAGCATCAAAGAACTGGGCAAGTTTTGTCCCCTTTTTTTGGACGATAAGGTCGGTCCACCGCCGGCTCAGACTGCGTCAACATGGTTAAATTTGGTTAAATCCATGTGTCAGGCGACTGCCCTGCTGCCTTCTGCCGGCAGAATATAAAAAATCATCTATTTGCCGGGAGTTAACCGGATTCGGAAGACGCGATCAAGCCGATGTCATACGCCAGCAACTCGGCGATGCGGCGTCTAAGCGCGGGGATCACCTCATCCTCAAACCAGGGATTGCGCTTGAGCCAGCCGATATTGCGCGGCGAAGGATGCGGCAGTGGCACGATCTCGGGCCAGAAGTCGCGCCAGGCGCGCACGGTCTCGGTGACCGAGCGGGATTTCCCGCCGGCCAGATGATAGTCCTGTGCATAGCGGCCGATCACCAATGTGAGGCCGGGCCGCGGCAATGTCGCAAACAGCCGGTCGTGCCAGGTCTCCCGGCATTCGGGACGCGGCGGCAGATCGCCGCCGCGCGGGTCGCGGCCGGGGTAACAAAACCCCATGGGAACGATGTTGATCTTCGCGCTGTCGTAAAAGGTCTCGCGGTCGATCCCCATCCAGGCGCGCAGCTTGTTGCCGGAGGGGTCGTTAAACGGGATGCCGGTGTTGTGCACCTTGAGCCCGGGCGCCTGACCGGCGACGACGATACGCGCCTGCATCGAGCACTGCACCACCGGGCGGGGGCCCAGCGGCAGGCTCTCGGCGCAGCGCCGGCAACCATTTATTTCTTGCAACAGTGCATTAAGTTTAGGCACGAAACGCTCTATTATTGCAATTCTGCAAAGTTAGAATGCGGACAACCCACTTGCATAGCAGCGCCTCCGCCCTATGTTTGGACCTTGAACATTTCGAGAACAAGGGGGATATCGCGGGGCGCCGCGATAGTAGACGACTTGGTTCACCTGTCCACTCAACTTCCCGTCAGTGCCGTTTTGCTGACGCGCGAGGCGGCGGTTGCCCGGTTCAGGGCCGTGCGCGCACTATCGGAATCGCTCGCTGCTCCGCTCTCAGCAGAAGACATGACGGTTCAGTCGATGCCCGACGTCAGCCCGACGAAATGGCATCTGGCCCACACCTCCTGGTTCTTCGAGACCTTTCTCCTGAAGCCCTACGGCGACAGCTACCGGGCTTTTGACCCGGACTACCACTATCTCTTCAATTCCTATTACGAGGCGGAAGGGCCCCGGCACCCGCGGCCCGAGCGGGGGCAGATCACCCGTCCGTCGGTCGAGGAGATACGCGACTATCGCCGCCACGTCACCGAGGCAATGGTCACGCTGCTGGACGGCGCGGCCGATAGCACCGACTGGCGGACGCTTGTCGGGCTGATGGAGCTCGGCTGTCAGCACGAGGAACAGCATCAGGAACTCATCCTCACCGACATCAAGCATGTGCTCTATCAGAACCCGTTGCTGCCGGCCTACGGCAAAGGCCATCCGAAGGAAGTGCGCCGGGCGCCTCAATTGGCCTGGGCCGAGTTCGACGGCGGACTGGTGGAGACCGGCCATGACGGCGAGGGTTTCGCCTTCGATTGCGAGACACCGCGCCACAAGGTGTGGCTGGAGCCCTTTAGGCTGGCCAACCGGCTCGTCACCAATGGCGAATATGTTGCCTTTATCCAGGATGACGGCTATCGCCGGCCGGAGCTCTGGCTTTCCGACGGCTGGATGACCATACAGGAAGAAGGCTGGAGCGAGCCGCTCTACTGGCGCCAGAGCGACGACGGCTGGCACGTCTTCACCCTGCACGGCGCGCAGCCGATCAATCTCGAACAGCCGGTCTGCCACCTCAGCTATTTCGAGGCCGACGCCTATGCCCGCTGGGCCGGCGCCAGGCTGCCGGGCGAGGCGGAGCTGGAGGTCGCGACGGCGGCGCAGCCGGACCTCGGTCATGTGAACGATCAAGCCTCCGGCCATCTGCATCCGGACGTGGCCCGGCCGGGCCAGGACGCGGGCGAGGTGCTGCAGCTTTCCGGCGACGTTTGGGAATGGACCCGCTCGGCCTATGCCGAATATCCCGGGTTCAAGCCAGCCGCCGGAGCCATCGGCGAGTATAACGGCAAATTCATGTGCAATCAGTTTGTGCTCAGGGGCGGCTCCTGCGCCACCCCCGGCGGTCACTGGCGGCCGACCTACCGAAACTTTTTCCCGGCCCATGCCCGCTGGCAATTTACCGGCCTGAGACTGGCGAAAGATCTGTGACGGCCATTCCAGAAGCCAAGCAGCCGGGCGCGCCGGAGCCCCGGCTGATCGACCTGCACCCGGCGGCGGAGCCGTTTCTCGACGCGGTTCTGGACGGCCTGTCGCAGGATCAAAAGGCAATCCCCAGCAAGTTCTTCTATGACCGTCGCGGCTCCGAGCTGTTCGATCAGATCACCCGGCTGGACGAGTACTACCCGACGCGGACCGAAAAGGCGCTTCTGAAACGGTTCGGACCCGAGATCGCCGAACGCGTCGGCGCGGGCGCGCAACTCGTCGAGTTCGGCGCCGGCTCCGCCGACAAGGTGCGTCTGCTGCTGGCCGCGTTGCGGGACTTGTCCGCCTATGTGGCGATCGACATTTCCCGGGACTTTCTGTTCGCCGAGGCGGTCGAATTGCAGCGCGCCTATCCGGACCTTCCGGTGATCGCCATTTGCGCCGACTATACCCGCCGTCTCGACCTGCCGGACACGGGCCACAGCCGGCGCGTCGGCCTCTTTCCGGGCTCGACCATCGGCAATTTCTCACGCCCCGAGGCGATGCGGTTCCTGAGCACGGTGCGGCGCATGCTCGAAGGCGGCGCCTTCATGGTCGGCGTCGACCTCAAGAAGCCGACCGACCTGCTCAACGCCGCCTACAATGATGCGGCCGGCGTCACGGCGGCATTCAATCTCAATCTGCTGAAGCGGGCCAATCGCGAGCTCGGCGCCGATTTTGATCTCGCCGGGTTCGAGCATCTGGCCTTCTACAACGAGACCGAGGGCCAGATCGAAATGCATCTGCGGTCGCTGAAGCCTCAGCAGGTCACGATCGCCGGCCGCGCCTTTGGCTTTGCCCAAGGCGAGACCATCCATACCGAGATCTCCTCGAAATACGCCGTCGACGAGTTCCAGGAGCTGGCACGCGCCGCGGGCTTCAACCCGGCCGGTGTTTGGGTCGACGATGCACGCCTGTTCAGCATCCACTTCCTGGACTCGGCCTGACGCCACACCATATTTTTTAAACGAGGAATTGGTGCTAGACTCGCGTCCGAGGCTTTTGGGCGTTGGGGAAAGGAAGCGCAATGGATCTCCCCCTTGCGTATATTGAGAGCTTCTACGTCTTCTTGGCCGCGCTGGTCTTTAATGTGACGATCTGCAGCGCCGAGCGGCTCAATCGCGCGCTGTCGAGCCCGCTGGCGCAGACCTCGCGCTTTGTCGATCTCCTGGAACGCCGCTACAACCGGCCCGAGCTGACCGAAGAGATGCGCAAGAACGAAGGCATCTCGACCGTCGCCACCTTCATCCTGATGGCGCTTCTGATCGGGCTCGCCTTCGGCTGGGGGCTGTCTCTGGTGCCCTATGGCTGGGTTGCCGAGGCGCTGATCATCGGCACGCTGTTGCCCGTACGCAGCCATCTCGACAACAGCCGCAGCATAGAGCGCGCGCTCTCCAACAGCCTGGAGGAGGGCCGCGCCTTCCTCGCCTTTGTCTCGCCGCGCGAGACGCAAGGCCTGGACGAAGCCGGCGTCGCCCGCGGCGCCATCGAGGTCACCGCGCGCACGACGGTCGACGGCGTTATCGCACCTTTCTTCTGGTACGGGCTTTTCGGCCTTGCCGGCTTTCTTGTATTTCGTGTCGTCAACATCGCCGCGCAACTCATCGACGAGCGGACCCATTTCGCCGCCTGCTTCGGCTGGTTTGCCGCCCGCGCCAACGATGCGCTGCTTTGGGTGCCGACCCGAATCGCCGGCCTTTTTATCGCCTTCGCCGCGCTGTTCGTGCGCCAGGGCCATCCGATCAAAGCCGTGAGCACCATGCTGCGCGATGCGCCGAAGCGGCCGAACCAGGTCTTTACCTGGTCGTTCGCCGCCATGGCCGGTGCGCTCAATGTCAGGCTCGGCGGCCCGCGTATCTATTATCAGGAGCCGTTGGACAGCCCCTGGCTCGGCGACGGCCAGCGCTATCCGGACACGACCGACATCCACCGCGGGCGCCTCGTCTTTCTTTGGGCCTGCAGCCTGGTGATCCTGTGCACCGTTTTGCTTGCGCTGATCGCCGCGCCCCTGCCCTTGTCGATCTATTAGCCGCGGCCGAAGTAAGACCCCTCAACGTTGGAGCACGATGCGTGTAGATTTACCCATGTTCCCTATTGTCACCCGCCGGCTTGACCGGCGGGTCCATATGGGTACGCCTCGACTATGCGAACATGGATTCGCCGGTCGAGCCGGCGAATGACAGAGAGGGTTTATTGGCCAAAACTCATCCCGCTCTAGTGTCGCCACAGTTTTCGTTAACTCAAATCAGGCATTAGTTTCGCCACAACGAATAGAACCGGAGAACACCGTGTCGCGAGACCTCATCTGGCCCGTCATACTTTCGGGCGGTTCGGGCACAAGGCTTTGGCCGCTGTCGCGCGGCCTTTTCCCCAAACAGCTCCTGGAACTGGCGTCAGACAAGACCATGATTCAGGAGACGGCGCTCAGAGTAGCGGACCGTTCCCGCTTCCACGCGCCGATGGTGATCGCCAATCATGAGCATCGCTTCCTGATCGCCGAGCAGCTGCGCGCGGTGGCAGTCGCGCCCGATCCTCTGTTTCTCGAGCCCGAAGGGCGCAACACCGCGGCCGCGGTGGCCGTGGCCGCGCTCATCGTCGCGGAACAGGAGCCCGATGGGCTGATGCTGGTCATGCCGTCGGACCATGTGATCGCCGATCTTGCCGCGTTCCACGCCGCCGTGGGTGCGGCGGAGCAGGCCGCGCACCTTGGCCGGCTCGTCACCTTCGGCATCAAGCCGGACCGGCCGGAAACGGGTTACGGTTACATCAAGGCGGGCGCGCCGCTGACCGACGCCGGCGCCCACGAGGTCGCGGCCTTTGTCGAGAAGCCCGACCGCGCGACGGCGGAAGAATATCTGGAATCAGGCGCCTATAGCTGGAACAGCGGCATCTTCCTTTTGCCGGTCAGTCTGCTCCTGAGCGAGCTGGAAGCGCACGCACCTGACATCCTGTCAGCCTGCAGAGCGGCGGTCGACGGCAGAACGCAAGACCTCGACTTCGTTCGCCCCGACACCGACGCCTTCAAATCGGCGCCATCGGACTCGATCGATTATGCGGTGATGGAAAAGACCGACCGGGCGGCGGTCGTCAAGGTCGATATGGGATGGAACGATCTCGGCTCCTTCGAGGCACTGTGGCAGATCGGCGAAAAGGACGAACACGGCAATGTCTGCCGCGGCGATGTGATCTCCTCCGATACCGAGGACTCGCTTCTGATCAGTGACGGCCCGGCGGTTGCCAGCCTCGGCGTCGACGGCCTCGTGGTCGTCGCCACCAAAGACGCGGTCCTGGTCTGCGACCGGGAAAAGGCGCAGGATGTGAAGGCCGTGGTCGAGGAGCTCAAGCGGCAGGACCGCGAGGAGCGGCTGACACACACCGTGGTCTACCGCCCCTGGGGGTCGTATGAGACCACCGATCTCGGCGAGCGCTTCCAGACCAAGCGCCTGGTGCTCAATCCCGGCGCCAAGCTTTCTTTGCAAAAACACCACCACCGTGCCGAGCACTGGATCGTCGTCCGCGGGTCGGCGCGGGTGACCTGCGACGACAGGGTCTTCATGCTCTCCGAAAACGAATCCACCTTCATCCCCGTCGGCGCCAAACACAGGCTCGAGAACCCCGGCAAAATCCCCCTGCACATCATCGAGGTCCAGTCCGGCTCCTATCTCGGCGAAGACGATATCATCCGCTTCGAGGACTCTTACGGCCGCGCCGGATCGACCGCTCCGGCCGGGAGTCGCACCTTCGATGCCGCCAATCCCAAAGTGGCCCCAATTTTGCATAGCGTTAGGCATAGAAGTGCA
>JAKSBY010000579.1 GCA_022360855.1 Sphingomonadales bacterium
CCAGTCTTCCAGGTTGGCCGTGGATTCCACATAGGCGTCACCCTTTGACGGCGCTGGCGGGCGCACCGCCTCGCCGCGTTCCATATAGGGCGGATTTGCCATCACGTGATCGAAGCTCTCCCGGACCAGCTCGCCGGGCGGATCGGTTATGCAGCCGGTGACGAACTTCGCGCGGCCTTCGAGCCGGTTAAGCTGAATATTCTGCTGCGCCAGCGCCGCCATGGCGGGCTGGATCTCCAGGCCCCAGACCTTGGCATCCGGGCAGCGAACGGTGAGGCATAGCGCCGCCCCGCCGGTGCCCGAGCCGGCCTCGAGCACCTTCTCGCCGGGGCCCGCAGGGACGCTCGCGGCGAGCATCAGCGTGTCCATGCTTACCCGGTAACCGGATTTTGGCTGGATCAGCCGAATGCGCCCACCCATCAGCTCGTCGACAGTGGTGTCGCCGGTATCCATGGCTCAGCTGGCCTCGAGCTCGTCCCTGAGTCCGGCCGCGGCGAGCGCGGTCCGTGCCCGCCCGACGTCGTCTTCGGCCACCGTCAGGCGTTGCGGCAGGATACCGATCGACCCCTCGACGATGCTGGCGTTCGTGTCCAGCACGAGATACTGAACCCCGGCCTCGTCAAGCACCGAGCTCGCGAATGAAACGACGACGGGATCGGTGGTGCGGATCACAGCTTTCACATATTTCTCCGGCGATCACTTCTCTGCGACCAATGGCCACTACCGGCGCGTCTCATCTTGCGGTGCATCAATGCCATTAGTATGTTCGAAAAAACGGGCATCGTTTCAAAGCCTGACTATAGACATGCTGGAGGCCGAGCCGCCAGGAATTTGATGGGGACAGCGACCGTGGCCGACATTCTATCGCTCAAGACCCAACGCGCCGACCCCCGGGGTGGCAAATCGGCCCTGGAAGTGCTGCATGGCCTGGTCGCGTCGGACATGGCGGACGTCAACGCCACCATCCTGCGGCGCATGCAAAGCCCGGTCGCGCTGATCCCGCAACTGGCCGGTCATCTCATCGCGTCCGGCGGCAAGCGCTTGCGGCCGATGCTGACATTGGCGGCGGCCAAGCTCGTTGGTTATGAGGGCAACCGCCACGCCAAGCTGGCCGCCTGCGTCGAGGTTATCCACACGGCAACCCTGCTGCACGACGACGTGGTCGACGAGAGCGATTTGCGGCGCGGCCAGGATTCGGCCAATGTCATCTGGGGCAACAAGCCGAGCGTGCTGGTCGGCGATTTCCTGTTCTCCCGCGCCTTCGAGCTGATGGTCGAAGACGGCTCGCTGAAGGTCCTCAAGATCCTGTCGTCGGCATCGTCGATCATTGCCGAGGGCGAGGTCCTGCAGTTGATGACGGCGAACGATACCGAGACCACCGAAGACGACTACCTCAAAGTCATCGACGGCAAGACCGCCGCACTGTTTGCGGCGGCGTGCCAGGTGGCCGCCATCGTTGCCGAACGGCCGGAGCGGGAGGAGGACGCGCTCGCCAGTTTCGGCCGCAATCTCGGCATGGCCTTCCAACTCGTGGACGATGCGCTGGACTACTCGGCCCGGCAGGCGACCTTGGGCAAGACCATCGGTGACGACTTCCGCGAGGGCAAGATCACCCTTCCCGTCATCCTCGCCTTCCGCCGCGGCGACGAAGAGGACCGGGCGTTTTGGCGCAAGGCCATGGAGGAAGGCGAGCAGAATAATGGCGACCTGGAGCGCGGCCTGGCCTTGATGACCAAGACCAACGCACTCACCGACACCATCGACCGGGCCCGGCACTATGGCTCCCGCGCCCGCGACGCGCTGGCCATCTTCAAGGAGTCGGAAGCCAAGCACGCCCTCGTCGACATTGTCGACTTCTGTATCCAGCGGGCCTATTAGCGCGGGCAGCCTAAATTTTCCTACCCGGCTTGCGGAGGCGGGTGGCACGCAGTATAAGGGCGCGCCCAGCGGGGAGACCCGCCGATTGCGCCCATGTCGGGGAGTAGCTCAGCCTGGTAGAGCACTGTGTTCGGGACGCAGGGGCCGGAGGTTCAAATCCTCTCTCCCCGACCATTCTTATGCCATCGTA
>JAKSBY010000180.1 GCA_022360855.1 Sphingomonadales bacterium
TCCGGCGCCATGATGCGCGAGGCCGACCGCCTGTTCCGCCTCTATCACGGCCACGGGCCAAAATACGATTAGGCCGGGCCCGTCAGCGCCGCGGCCATCCCCTTAAGTACCAGGTACTTAAGGGTAAAGTACCTGGTACTTAAGGCTAACCTGTCATCGCGAGGCAAAGCCGAAGCAATCTCGGGGCGACGGAGCGCCGCCGCGACCAGATCGCTGCGGCCCTCCGGGCCTCGCGATGACAGCTAAGGGGTGAGGGCGGCGCCTGCGTTCACCCTTCGACAAGCTCAGGGCGAACGGTGTTCGAAGTTCCGTTCGTGGTGAGGTCCTGAGCCTGTCGAAGGGCGAACCACGAGCGCAGGCGCTTGCGCGGCAATGACGGCAAAGGGCCGTCACCCCCTCCCTGGCCCTCCTCCATCAAAGGACCTATTTTGGTGACAGTTACCTTTTTATTTTCCATTTAAAAACAATTGATTAGAAAAAACTGCTCTAAAAAAGGTAACTGTCACCAAAATAGGGTGCCCGACCCCTGGATTGCTTCGCTCCGCTTTCGCGGGGATCGCAATGACGGCGAGAGGGGAGGGGACGGCGCCTCGCGATGACGGGGGAGGGCCGTCACCCTCTTCCTGGCCCTGCCGTGAGAGGGAGGGGGGATGACTCAGTCGTCGTTGGTGTAGCCGATCATGGCCAGGGCGTCGGAGACCGAGTTGTACGCCTCGGCGAAGGCTTGCTCGCCGCGGCGGATGAGCTCGTCGGCGCGGTGGAATTCCATCAGGCCGATATGCCCGCATTTCGGCGCGATCATGACGTCGGGCGGGTCGCCGGCGAGGCGCGAGCGGCTGAGCCGGTTCTGCACGATGTTGAGCGACGCGACCATGTTGGCGAACAGGCTGGGCCCGCCGCGCTCGTGCCGGAACAGCTTGCGGATGATCGGGTTGGACATCTTGCGCGAGCCGATCGATGGTCCCTTCACGAGGTCGGAATAGACCCCGTAAGGCCCGGTGCCGATGATGCCTTCGCGGCGTGCGCGGGCGCGGCCGAAAATGTCTTCCGCCAGGTTGACGGCGATCACGAGTTCGGCGCCGAGCGCCCGGCAGACCGACACGGGCACCGGGTTGACGAGCGCGCCGTCCACCAGCCAGCGGCCGTGATAGTCGACGGGATCGAACACGCCGGGGAGCGCGAAGGAGGCATGGATCGCGGGCACGATGGGGCCCTCGTTGAGCCAGATCTCGTGGCCGGTGATCAGCTCGCAGCCGATGGCGGTGAAGGGGGTCTCCAGCTCCTCGAAGGTGACGTCGCCGAAGCTCGTGGTCATCAGGTCGGCAAGCTTCTTGCCGCCGAAAAGCCCGCCGCCCAAAATCCGGAAATCCAGATAGCGGAAGAAATTGACCTTCGAGAGCGAGCGCGCCCAGTCTTCCACCGCGTCCATGGCGTCGGTCACATAGGCGCCGCCGACCACCGCGCCGATGGAGGTGCCGGCGACCACGTCGGGCCGCACGCCGGCTTCTTCCATGGCCCGGAGCACGCCGATATGGGCCCAGCCCCGGGCCACGCCGGAGCCGAGCGCGAGCCCAATCTTGGGCCGGCGCACAGCCGGCCTGGCGGGCTCATCGGGCACGTTGCCCTCGCGTCTTTCCGCTCGCTTCCACACGCCTGAAATAAACCAGATTAAGATGAATTCCCAATTAAGACTTGAACCCGGCCCGGTGCGAATTGATCGCGATCAGGGGACGAGGCCGGGCTTCGCCATAACTTGGCCCCAATGCGGCGATCCTCTGCGCTCCGTGGGGATTTCCGCGATCGGGAGCAAACGGATGAAGCCGGCAACGAAGGCAAAGGTGCGAAGGGCCCTGATCATTGGGGCGACCTGTCTGGGTTTGACGGCTCTGCCCGGCCCCGGCGTCCCTCAGGAGACCGAGGCAGCCGCCGACCCCGACTGGTTCCGGGTGCGCATCACGCCGGAGGTCACCGACGCGCCCATCGAGTATTTCGAGGACGCCTTCATCGATCTCGGCGAGGGGCGGCTCATCCGCTTTTCCGACTGGATTCGGGCGTCGCTCGCCAAATCCGATCTGGATCTGGAAAAAACCGAGCTGGAGCGACTCGTCGAGCGGGGCGTGGTGGCGCGCAGGATCACCGGTATCGCGCCCGAGGAGCGCGAGGGCGATGCGATCCGTCTGCGCGAGGAAGGCGCGATCGGCACCATCATCGGCGGCCGCTACCGCACCATGAGCCTGGTGCAGATTGCGGCCGCCTTCGGCGTGGCGCCGCCGGCCGGCGCTTCGGTCGTGTCGGACGCGCGCGGCATCCACTGCCCGGACGATCCCATGAAGCCCGCCGATTCCGGCACCGCCATGGGTGGCCAGATCTGCTTCGAAAGCGTCGAATCCCTGCGCGAGCGCTACGGTCAGCCCTGAGTGAAAGTCCGACGCCGGAGCGTATAAGAGCGGTTTGGCCACCGCGTCCCGCCGAGCGGCCATATCTGCATCATGTCAATCTATAATTTGACGAATAATATACTTTGACAAGTTATAGATTGACAAGACATGATTATTGTCAAATTATAGATTGACAATGGACCTTAAAAGCACAGCCAGAAAACAGTATCAGAGCATCGTCGATGAGGCTGCGGTCTCACCGATGCAGCGTGCAAAACAGCCCAACGAAGGCTGGATCGCAACCGTGCGCAAAGCGCTGGGGCTCTCCA
>JAKSBY010000446.1 GCA_022360855.1 Sphingomonadales bacterium
GTCGCAGAACAGGACGGTCTCCTTCTGGCCGCAATGGCGGTAGACCACGTCGATGACGTCGGAAATCTCCTTCTTGGTCCGGAGCCGGTTGACGGTTTCGAACGGCACGTTGGCGTTTTTCGGCAGATGCTCGGCAAGCAACATACGGCCTGGCGTAGTCTGGACACGCGTGGTCACCGGATTGCCGTCCTCGTCAACCGTCTCGTAACGCGCCGCGACCTTGGCGTGCAGCGAGACGATCTTGTTGTCGAGCGCTTGGCGGATTTCGTTGACGTCAACGAAGGCCATTCCCTCGCCAGGCTCGTGCTCGCGCTCCATGGTCAGGTAGTAGAGGCCCAGCACGATATCCTGCGACGGCACGATGATCGGCTTGCCGTTCGCCGGCGAAAGGATGTTGTTAGTGGACATCATGAGGACGCGTGCCTCAAGCTGCGCTTCCAGCGACAACGGCACGTGTACGGCCATCTGGTCGCCGTCGAAGTCCGCATTGAAGGCAGCGCAAACCAGCGGGTGAAGCTGGATCGCCTTGCCTTCGATCAGGACCGGCTCAAAAGCCTGGATACCAAGCCTGTGCAAGGTCGGCGCCCGGTTGAGAAGCACCGGATGCTCGCGGATCACCTCATCGAGGATATCCCACACCTCGCGGCGCTCTTTCTCCACCAACCGCTTGGCCTGCTTGATGGTGGTCGCGATGCCCTTGCGGTCGAGCCGCGCATAGATGAACGGCTTAAAGAGCTCCAGCGCCATCTTCTTGGGCAGGCCGCATTGATGCAGCTTCAATTCCGGGCCGACGACGATGACCGAACGGCCGGAATAATCGACGCGCTTGCCGAGCAGGTTCTGCCGGAAGCGGCCCTGCTTGCCCTTGAGCATGTCCGAGAGCGACTTCAGAGGCCGCTTGTTGGCGCCGGTAATCGTGCGCCCGCGTCGGCCGTTGTCGAACAGCGCGTCCACCGCCTCCTGCAGCATGCGCTTCTCGTTGCGCACGATGATGTCGGGCGCGCGCAGCTCAATCAGGCGCTTCAGCCGGTTGTTCCGGTTGATCACCCGGCGGTAGAGGTCGTTGAGGTCCGAGGTCGCGAAGCGGCCGCCGTCCAGCGGCACCAGCGGACGCAACTCCGGCGGGATGACCGGGACGACCGTCAGGATCATCCATTCCGGCCGGTTGCCGGATTCGAGGAACGCCTCGATGACCTTGAGCCGCTTGATGATCTTCTTCGGCTTGAGCTCCGACTTGGTAACCGCCAGCTCGTCCAGGAGCTTGGTGCGCTCCTCCTCCAGGTCCAGGTCCTCGAGCAGCTTGCGGATCGCCTCGGCGCCAATGCCCGCGGTGAAGCTGTCTTCGCCGTATTCGTCCTGAGCCCTGAGATAGTCTTCCTCGGTCAGGAGCTGATACTGGTTTAGGGGGGTGAGACCCGGCTCGACCACCACGTAGCTCTCGAAATAGAGGACCCGCTCCAAATCCTTCAAGGTCATGTCGAGCAACAGGCCGATGCGGCTCGGCAGCGACTTCAGGAACCAGATATGGGCGACCGGCGCGGCGAGGTCGATGTGGCCCATGCGCTCGCGCCGCACCTTGGCCAGGGTCACCTCGACACCGCATTTCTCGCAGGTGATGCCGCGATACTTCATGCGCTTGTACTTCCCGCACAGGCACTCGTAGTCCTTGATCGGGCCAAAGATGCGCGCGCAGAACAGGCCGTCACGCTCGGGCTTGAACGTACGGTAGTTGATGGTTTCCGGCTTTTTGATCTCGCCGAAAGACCAGGATTCGATGCGTTCCGGACTGGCGATGGAGATCCGGATGTTATCGAAGGTCTCCGGCTTATGCGCCGGGTTGAAGAAGTGCATCAGTTCTTGGTTCATAACCTCAAACTCTTTCCTCTTGCCATGCTCAAGCGGTCCAAACAGGCCATGCGGCCGCCTATTTGGCGCTTGAGATCAATTCCACGTTCAAGCCGAGCGAACGCATTTCCTTGACCAACACGTTGAAGGATTCCGGGATACCGGCTTCGAACGTGTCGTCGCCCTTGACAATGGATTCGTAAACCTTGGTGCGGCCGGCCACGTCGTCGGACTTCACGGTCAACATTTCCTGCAGGGTATAGGCGGCGCCATAGGCCTGTAGGGCCCATACCTCCATCTCGCCGAAGCGCTGGCCGCCGAACTGTGCCTTGCCGCCCAGGGGCTGCTGGGTGACCAGGCTGTAGGGGCCGATGGACCGCGCGTGGATCTTGTCGTCCACCAGATGGTGCAGCTTCAGCATATAGATGTAGCCGACGGTCACCTTACGGTCGAACTTCTCGCCGGTGCGGCCGTCGAAGAGCTCCACCTGGCCGGAGATGTCCAGGCCGGCAAGATCCAGCATGTCGACGACGTCGGTCTCGACGGCGCCGTCGAACACCGGCGTCGCCATGGGCACGCCGATCGACAGGTTCTCGGCCAGCTCGATGACCTCGCCCTCGTCGAGCGGCGCGACCGAGCTCTTGAACTGGCTCGCGCCGTAGATGGTCTTGAGCTTGGTCTTGAGCGTCGTCACCTTGCCGCCCCCGTGGCTGATCTCGTCGAGAACGCCCTTGATCTGCTCGCCGAGGCCGCGCGAGGCCCAGCCGAGATGGGTCTCCAGGATCTGGCCGACATTCATGCGCGACGGCACGCCGAGCGGATTGAGCACGATATCGACGGGCGTGCCGTCCTCCAGATGGGGCATGTCCTCGACCGGCAGGATGCGCGAAATCACGCCCTTGTTGCCGTGGCGGCCGGCCATCTTGTCGCCGGGCTGCAGCTTGCGCTTCACCGCGACGAAGACCTTGACCATCTTGAGCACGCCGGGCGGCAGCTCGTCGCCGCGCTGCAGCTTTTCGACCTTTTCCTCGAAACGCTGCTGCAGGGACGCCTTCGATTCCTCGAACTGCTTCTTCAGGGCTTCGATCTTGCCCATCATCTCGTCATTAGCGATGGCGATCTTCCACCAGTCGAGCTTTTTGAGCTCCTCCAGCGCGTCTTCCTTGACCATCGTGCCTTTCTTCAGGCTACCGGTCCCGGAAACCACCTTTCGGCCCTTGAGCATCTCCTTGAGGCGGCCATAGATGTTGCGTTCGAGGATGGCGCGCTCGTCTTCCCGGTCCTTGGTGAGACGCTCGATCTCCTCGCGCTCGATGGTCAGCGCGCGCTCGTCCTTGTCGACGCCGTGGCGGTTGAACACACGGACCTCGACGACCGTACCGGAATCACCCGGCGGCACGCGCAGCGACGTGTCGCGCACGTCCGACGCCTTTTCACCGAAGATCGCCCGAAGCAGCTTTTCTTCCGGCGTCATCGGGCTCTCGCCCTTGGGCGTGATCTTGCCGACCAGAATGTCGCTCGGCTTCACCTCCGCACCGATATAGACGATGCCGGCCTCATCGAGATTCTTGAGCGCTTCCTCACCGAC
>JAKSBY010000376.1 GCA_022360855.1 Sphingomonadales bacterium
CATAGAAGACGTCGCCGCGCCGGCCATAGACCCGCGCGCCGACGCACCAGGGCAGAAACTCGGGATAGCGGTCCACATCGGCGACGAGCGCGTAGAGGTCGTGCGCCGGGTAGGGCAGGTCCTTCTGTTCGGCATGCCGGGGCATCGGGCGGTTTTAAAGCATGGCCCGGCCAAAGAGAATTGGTTTGAGGCGTGCGGTGACTGTCACCCTCACCCTCCCGCTGACGCGGGTCCCTCCCTCTCCCTTCAAGGGAGAGGGTAGAAGGGGCAAGCACTGTGCTACCCCCTCTCCCCTGGAGGGAGAGGGACGGGGTGAGGGGGCTAATTCGTCTGCGAGATGAGTTGCGATGCGGTGGAGAACTCTTCCCGGTAGGCGGCCATGAAGGACTGCAGGCGGTCGACGCTGGCGATGCTTTCGGCCAGGCGCGTCAGCTTGTCGGCGCTCTGCACCTCGTCGGCGGTGATGAGGTCGAAGGCGTTGCCGAGCTGGCCGTCGCGCATGGCGACGAAGAACTTGCCCCTGAGGTCGGCCAGCCCGGTCCGATCGTCCATCAGCGAAAGGGCGATGGCGTGGCGGATCAGCTGCCGGCGCTCGTTGACGCTGAGCGGCGCCTCGTCCTGCCAGCGGCCGTCGAGCCGTTCAGCCGAGTGGGCGGCGACCCGGGGCCAGTCCTTGGAACCCCAATAGAGATCGGCGCGCAGGAGCTCGGCGTCTTCGCTGAGCTCGTCTTCCAGCAGCACCTCCGCCTCCTCGTAGCGCGCGAGCTCGATGAGCGCGCGGGCCTCGACCAAGAGCCGCTGCCGCGAGACATCGGCGGTGAGGCCGCCGTGGCGGGTGGCGCGCAGCGTGGTAATGGCCTGTTCGGGCTTGCCGTCCATCAGATAGACCATGGCCAGTTTCGAGGCGATCTGCGCCTGCGCCGCGCCTTCGAGGCGGAAACTGACCTGGTGGTCGAGCAGCTCGGCCGCCTTGTCCAAAAGGTCCACGGACACCAGGCGGTCCGACAGCCGGCGGATCATGGCATCGCCGTCGGCGCCCAAGGGCGTCAATTCGCGGAAATCGTAGTAAAGCGCCAGCGCCTGCACCGCCGGCAGCTTTTCCGCCTCGCCGGCGAGAAACAGGGTCGAGAAAATCTCGGCCATGGTGGACGCAATGTTGCGGGTGGTCGCGGATTTCGGGAAATTGGAGGCCGCCTGCCTGAGGGTATAGAGACCGGCGCGGTAGTCGCCCTTGTCGACATAGAGCCGGCCCAACCGGTCGAGCAGCTCCAGCTCGAAGGCATCGCCGCGCCAGGCGAAGCGCAGACGCTCGAGCCGGTCGATTGCGTCCTCGGCGGCGATCTCGTCGGCTTCCAGGCGATAGGTGACGCGCGCATATTCGCTCTTGGCGGCGGTCCGCCGGCTGGCGCTTTCGGCCGCCTGGTCGAAATGCGCGAGCGCCGCGGACCTTTTGTCATGGGCCCGCTCGAGCGCGCCCTTCAGATAGTTGATCCGGCTGATATCGGCGAGCGGGAGATCGTAGCCGTCGAGATAGTCCAGCTCGCGCTTGACGATGTCGAGCCTGTCCATCGCCAGGGCGGCTTCCGCGGCGGCGAATTGGAACGGCACGCGTTCGGTTTCGTTGTAGGCGGTCAGCGCGCCGTCGGCCCGGCGATAATGCGCCAGCGCTGACTCGCTGTCGCCCAGCGCTTGCGCGACGGCGGTGCGCCAGAGATAGATGTCCGGTTCGGATTCGAGGGCTGGGCTGTCGAGGTCGCTACGCGCCGATTCGAAGCGCCGCAGCCGGAAATTGGCAACACCCCGGATCGCCAGGAAGTCCGGATTGGTCTCCAGCGAGGCGTCGTCTTCGGCCATCAGCGACAGAACCCCGAGCGCGTCGCCGGCCAGGCCATGAGCCAGATAGAAGCGGGCGAGGTCCCAGCGGGCGGGGTTGCGGCCGTCCGCTGGCGCCATGCTGAGTGCATAAAGCAGGTCGTTCTTGATCTCGCTGTAGGGGCCGTCCTCGGCGCGGCCCCAGGCGGCGAAGTCAAAGTAGCGCCGCGGACCGCCATAGGCGCCGTTCATCCGGTCGCCGGGGATATTCTCCGAAAGCGCCAGCCCACCGGCGCCGTTGATGGCGACCCCCTCGGGAAAGCGCTCGACGAGGACGGAATCGGCCTTCGGCGCCACGGCAACTCCCTGTGCCGTGGCGAGGATCGTGAATTCCTGGAATTCCCGCTTGCTTGCAAACCCGGCGGCGCCCGGAACGGTGACGACCACGAGCCGGTCTCCGGCGGCCGGGTCGGTGAGGGCAAAGCGGCCGCCCACCTCGTCGATCGGCAGGAACAGCCGGATGGTGCCGTCGCCGGCCGGCTGGCGCGTAATGGCGAGCGGCTTGCCCGGCGGCGCAGGACTGTCGGCGACGGTGACGTGCCAGGTCGTACCGTCCCGCGCCGCATCGACAAACTGGCCGGGGCGCAGAAGACTGTGCAGGACCAGCGCGCGCGGGTGAGAAATAAGCGCGGCGGAGCGGAACCGGTCGCCCGGCAAGTCTGTAATGAGGCGCGCATCAATCGCGGCCGGCTCTTCGAAAACGATCCACAGATAGCCGGCGCGCTGGAAAATGGCGGCACTGACGAGCTTGTCCCAGGCGAAGGAAAGCGTCGCAACGCCGTGCTCGTCTTTGGCCGTAAAGGCGAGTTTGCCGGCCGGAGCCGGTGCGGGCTCGGATGTTTCCGCCACCGGCGCGGGCTCGGGCGCCTCGGCCTCGGGTTCGACAGGCGCTGCGTCTTCCGCATGTTCGGCCGGCTCGGGCTGCTCAGCCTGATCGGACGCCGGTTCGGCGGCAGCCGGCGGCTCCGCCTCGGCCGTGTCGGGGGCGGGAGCCTGGCTTTGAATCAGAACCGCTTCGGACAGGGCCGCGAGCTGGGCGATCTCCTCGGGCAGCAGCGCATCGGCCGCCCGATGGCCGGAACCCAGGGCATCCAGAACGATTTTTGTGCCGTCCCGGAAATGGCGCAGCCGGGCTTCGGCGGGCACGTCGAAGCGTATGACCGTGGCGCCGTCTTCCAGGGTGGCGCTGGGATTGCCGATGGCGGCCAGCGGGCTCGCGGCCAACCGGCCGAAGTCGACATCCACCGGGCGGGCAAAACGCACCTCCAACGTCTCTCCGGCGACCACGGCCTCGTAGGGCATGTGGCGGCGGAAATCGAAGACGACGCGTGAATAGGTGGCATGGTCGGCGCTGCGGATGGCAACGGCCTCCAGGCCCGGAGCATCGCCTTCGGCCGCGGCCGGGCTGATCAGGGCAAAGAGCAGGAGCCCGGTCAGCACCCAGGCCGCCCATTGCGCGCGTATGACGAGATGCGCCTTCATCGGCCGTCTCCGGCCGAGGTGTCGGCGACGACGATGTCGACGCGCGCCGCCAGGGCGTAGCGCTGGCCGAGCTCGAGATCGGGATCGAGGTCGTCGAAGCGCGAATCCGCCAGGCCGAAGGCGGCGATGTGGCGGCGGTAGCCGGCGGCCTTGAGCGTGTCGGCAACAGCCAGGGCCCGGGTCAGCGAGAGTTCCCAGTTGGAGATATGGCCCGGCCCGGCCGGCGCCAGATCGGTGTGCCCGGCGACCGAGATCCGGTTTTTGATCTGGCCCAGGGAATAGGCGATCTTGCGCAGCGCCATGGCGCTCTCGGGCGTCAGATGCGCTTCGTCGGCGGCGAAGAAATCCCCGGTCGGCAGGGAGACGATCAGCCGGTCGCTCAGCCGATGGACGCTGACGCCGCCCAAAAGCGGGTCGTCGGCGATCTTCTCGTCGAGGATGGTGTTCAGATAGGTCAGGCTGCTCGCATAGGGGTCGAAGGTCTTGGTGGCTTCCGGGCCCTGCAGCTCTTCCTCGCTGACCTGCGCGCGGATCGGATTCAATTCGTCCGACAGCGCTTCGACGATGGCCTTCCAATCCTCATACTGCACCGCGTTCATGGAGAAGATCAGCACAAAAAAGGTCAGCAGCAGCGCCAGAAGGTCTGCAAAGGTGACCATCCAGCCCTGCTTGATGGTCTGATAGTGGCCGAATTTCGGGCCCTCCGGGATCACGATCCGTCCTCCACGAGATGCGCGAAGGTGACCGCCGCGTTTTCGTCGGCGCGGCTGCGGAACACCATGGTCATGCGTCCGGCCGGGCCCTCGACCACCGCCGGCGACAGGGCCAGGGGATCCAGCCCCTCGGCGATCAGCGCGCGCGCCAGATTGCCCGCCCGGCGCACTGCCAATGCGCGGGACGGCCCGTTGCGCGGCGGGCGCGAGTCCGCGCCGGTGCGGAAGATGAACTCGATTTCGCGGCGGACGCCCGGCTCGTGGACCTTCAGTAGCGCGATCATGTCGTCGAAGAACTGCGCCCCATCGGCCTCCAGCTCCGCGGAGCCCGGGGCGAACAGCATCTCGATGGGAAAGTTGACACGCAGGATATCGCCGCTCCGGGTAGTGTAGCGGTCGTCGAGGCCCAGCACGGCGACCAAAAGTCCGCTGATTTCGCCCAGAAACTCGTCATTCGGCGCCGTCACCCGCGGGTTGGAGAGCAGATCGACGACCGTCGCCTTGGCCGCGTGTTCCTTTTTGAAGACCGAATTGACGCTTTCGATGACCGCGCCGGCCTTGGCCTGCTCCTGGTTGGAGATGGAGTTCAGGACGACGAAAAAGGCGAGCAGCAGCAGATAGATGGAGACGAAGACCCCCATGCTCTGGTCGCCGCGACCGGGCCGTGTCTCCTTGGTGTCTCCCGCCATCCGTCAGTCGTTTCCCTTAGTCGAAGCCCGCGAGAATGGCGTCGATATCGTCCTGGCTGTTGCCGGCACCCTCCAACTGCGGGCCCTGCAGAAGATCCTGCTCGTCGATCACCTCGCCGGTCTCGTCCAGCGCCGAAGCGTCCTCGGCCTCGATCGTCTCATCGCCGATCGCGGCCGCCAGCGACGCGAGCTTCTGTTCGAGGTGTTGCAGTGTGCCGACGACCTTGGAAATGCGCTGGCCGGTAATATCCTGAAAGCTGGAGGCTTCGAAGATTGCGGTCGTGGCGTCTTCCAGGCGCTTGGCGGCCTTGCCTTTCAGCCCGGCGGCAACATCGCTGATCTCTTCGGCCACATCCATGATCTTGGACGCCGCCTCCTCGGTGGCGTCGACGATGGCATCGAGCTCGTCGGCCGCGCTCGGGATTTCACGTTTGGAAAGCTGATGCGGCTTGATGGCCGCGATCTCTTCCTTGGCGTGGGCGATGAACTCGACAAGATTGCGCAGTTCCATGCCGAGGTGAACCTGCTCGCGGGTCAGATCGCCCGACACCGTCTCGAGAATACAGGACACGACCTCGCTGATTTCGTCGACCGAAACCGAGTCACCATAAAGCGCGCGCACATCGTCGACACGCTGGTCGAGGGTTTGAACTGCCTGAGCCTGAGCCATACTACTCCCCGGCGCCTTGGGCGCCGTCCCTTCTCCCCGATTGCGGCTTTCCGGTGTCGCCCGCCCCCGGCGCAACGCAAAAGCCCCAGAATTGTGAGGATTTAAGCTAAGCTCACGGGGTTAATGGCGCGTTAAGTGGCGGCCGGCGTAAACCCGCCTCAACCCTCGATTTCCGGCAGCTGTGCGCGGGTCGCGAGCTCGATCGTCAGGGTCTTGGCCGCCTCCGCCGACATGGCGGCCAGAATCGGTGCCATCTTGGCTTCTTTCATGCGGGTCGCGACCTCGACCTGAATCTCCATATCCAGGCGCTCGAAGATGCGCGCGGCATCCTTGGGCTTCATGGTCTGGTAGACCTTGACGATGCTGGCCAGTTCGGCGTTTTCGATCTCCTCGTGCTTGGAGACGAGTGACTTGATCTGCCCTTCCAGGCCCTCGAGCCGGGCGATCTTCTCATCGATGCGCCGCTCGGTGGCTTCGAGAATGCCTTCGCGGATGGCGATTTCGTCGGACCGGCGGTCCAACTCGACCCGGCGCTCGGCCAG
>JAKSBY010000317.1 GCA_022360855.1 Sphingomonadales bacterium
CAAGTGGCTCGTCTTTGAAAGGCTGCGCTCCGCCGCAGATACCGTCCATGGCGGGATAAGCCATGAACGAAAATACGCCCGTTCCGAGGTCTATGTCGTCGACCTGCACGACGATGATCCGGCTGCCAAGCCTCTCCTGAGTCTGGCCGAGGCCGATACCTCGCCGGATGGCCGGGCCTATTCGCTTATCTCATGGTCCGAAGACGGAGAGCATCTCGCCTTATGGTCGCTGCGAGACGGGTTGCGCACCGGCGTCGCGATCTGGACGCCCGATACCGGCAAGTTGATCGACTATCGGGGATGGATCGATACCGGCCTTGTGGATCAGGCATCGGTGATGCCGGTTTGGCTGGATGCCGACACGCTTGCCTATGCGACGACGCCTGCTCCCGGTGGTGTCAACGTTTCCTATGGCACCCTCTATCACACCATGTTGCAAAAATCGTTGCCCGCTTGGCGGGGCGAGGCACCATCGGTTTCGGTTTATTCCTCGACGGGCGACGGCGTGCCGATACCCGACTATGAGGGCGCCCTGTGGATCGTCGATACCAGAAACGGCGAATCCGCGCACGAGCCGCTGGCCGAGGGACGTTTCATCGGCCTCAGCGGTTCGCGGGACGGCAATTCGCTCGCAGCGGTTCGCTATGCCGAGCCGTTTTCAGGCAGCGCCGCACGATTTGATGACTTGATGGGCCGCGTCGAAAACATGGCTCACCGCCGGCGCGAGCTCCTGCTGGCCTTCGACGGGGATGCCGCGAAACTCGCCCCCATCGCGCCGGATCTTGATGTGGTTTTTCACAGCATTGCGTGGTCGTCCGACGGCAGGACCGTCCTGTTCCAGGGATACGACGGCGAGAGTCTCAAAGAGCTCAACGCCTTTTTGTATGAAATACCTGACCGGCGGCTGACCAAGCTCAATAGTGACGGCATCGCATTGAGCGGCAAAGACACGAACAGCATCGAGACCCTCTACCAAATTGGATGGGCTGGTAAAACTCCTGTAGCCGTAGCGGTCACCACCGAGGCGGGAACGAAGTCGGTGCCTTCGGAATTGGACAGCGAAAATCGCATCTCGCAATTCACAAGCTACGTCTCCGGGGCACCCAATCGGATCGATGTCTACGCGCTGGATCCAAAGCATCCACCCCGAAATCTGACCGCGCTCAGCGCGCAATCGGTACAGAAGTTTTATGCCACGCCGGATGGTGGCGTGGCGATAGTCGCAGATGGCGCCCTGAAGAAGCTGAACTTGAATGGCGAGCCGGTACCGCTGGGGGGCGGTGCCGAGGCTCCTGTGGTGGCGGCGCTCTCCGACACGCCTGTGAATGGCTGTTTGCCCGCTATGCTTCTGGCCGGAAATGCGCCGGCATTTCGGATGCTGAGTTTGGGCGCCGAGAGCTGCGAAACGCCGCGCACGCCCGGTCCCGCCGCGATGCCGTTTGCCTTTGGAGCCAAGAGCCATGCCGTGTTCCTTGAACGGCGCGGCCCGGCCCAGGCGCTGGTCCTGAGCTCCGGGACAGCTTTGGTCGACCTTCTCGTGATCAACGCGCACTTGAATGAAATCCGCCAGCCGAATCTGCGGAACTTTGCGTACGAGGACCTGCAAGGGAGCGAGCGCACGGCGTGGATGATTCTGCCGGATGACTATGAAGAAGGGAGACGCTATCCGACGATCGTCTGGGTTTATCCGAGCTTTGTGCAGGTTCCCGACCGGCCGTTCGGAGGGGCGGAGGTGTCAAACGTCGCGGTTTTCAATCCCCAATTCTACGCGACCAAGGGTTACGCCGTCCTGATGCCCAGCGCGCCGCTGCCGCCCTATGACCCGGCAGTCGATACCGCGGACCGGCTGGGCGACGGCATCTTTCCCGCCATGGACAGGATGGTCGAGATGGGGGTCGCCGATCCGGAGCGATTTGTCGTCACCGGCCAGAGCGGCGGCTTCGCCACCGCTCTGCTTCTGGCGGTAAGCGACCGCTTCAAGGCCGGGATCACCCATGCCGGACTTTTCAATCTCGTCAGTGTTCACGGCCAGCCTTTGCCGGAGCAGCGGTTCTCGCCGATTGCCGTGCCCCGCGGCACCGGGGCAACGGATCTTTTGATCGAGCGCGGCGTGATGAATCTCGGTGTTCCGCCTTGGCAAAATCCCGAACGCTACGTGAAGAACAGTCCCTATTTTCGGGTCGAGGAGATCTCAGCGCCGTTGTTGATCATCCATGGCGACCTGGACTTCAACTATGCCGATGTCGAGCAGATGTACAAGGCGCTGGCCCGATTGGGCAAAGACGTGACGCTCATTCGCTACTGGGGCGAGTCCCACTACATGGAAAACGCGGTGAATGCGAAAGACCAATGGGAACGCATCTTTGCCTGGCTGGATAAGCGACTGTGACTTTAGATATGCGTGACGCGCGTACCGTCAGGAGCGTATTCGCCAAGATCGCGACGCTCATCGGTGTTCTGTCCTGTTGGTGGTGGCCGGCATCCCCGGCGTCGTCCGAAGAGGTCAGGCCCGACCGTTTCACGATCGAGGCAATGCTCAGACTGAGCGACCTCGGAAACGTCAGTTTTTCGCCCGACGGCTTGACCCTCGCCGTCGAAACGATAGGGCCCTACGACAGGGCCGCTGAATACGGGCTGTCTTATTTCGCGGAAAGGGAGCGCAGCAGCCTCTCGCTGATCGACCGGGACTCGGGCGACGCGACGCCGATAACGGTCCGTGGGGCTGCCGGCGTTTGGGCCGGCCCATGGTCGCCGAACGGCTCGCGGCTCGTCGTCTACACCTATCGTGCGGACATGGGCGTCGGGATTGGCGTCTGGGATGTGCGCAAGCGCCGCTACAAGGCTCTGCCCGGTGTGCCCGAGGTCTCGTTCGACGGCGCCGCTGCCTGGCTGTCCGACGAGACGCTGATCTATACGACTGTGGCCGACGGAGAAAAGCCATTCGGGCTCGGCGGATTGCGCCAGGGGCTGGAACGATATCCGGAACTCTGGCGCCGCTCCTGGGCCGGAAAAGAGGCATCGTTCAGTGTCCTCGACAGCGGCGGCACACTGATCAAGATCGACGAGCCCGTGGGCGCGCTCCGCATGGCCCGCATGCCGTCGGGCAAGACCGAAACGATCGCCCGCGGCGCGTTTCGTCGGCTCTCCACCGCGCCCGGCGGTGGTGCCGTGGTCGCGCTCGAAAGCCGCGACGTGGTCGCGCCGGATCCTGCTCTGCCTATCAACACGCTGAGCGACTACCGCCTCCATCGCATCCTTCTGGTGCGGGCCGGCCGGGAGCGGACGCCGACAATCGCATCCGACGAGAAGGATGTTTCCCTTTTCGACTTCGTGTCGTGGTCGCCGGCTGGCGGTGCTTTCCTATTCTATGGTCGTAGCGTCGATCAGCCATGGCGGGAGGCGGCGCTCTTCCGGTATTCGCTTGGCGATGGCGCGCTTGCTGAATTGAACACCACCGGCATCGCCTTGAGCGTCACGGGGAGCACACAGGGCGATACATTTGCACCGATCTATTGGCTGGGAACCAGTCCGCTGGTCATGGCCATGGCGGCGGGGCCGGCTGCGACGGCACCTTCGCCGCCTCGGCTTTGGCGCCTTGACACCGATCAGGCACCCGTGCCGGCGGACCTGATCGAAGGACCGCCGGTCTCCCAGTGGCTACAGGCCGGCGACGGCTTGTTGGCGGTTGCCGGCGGAGCGATTTGGCGCATTGATGCGACAGGGGATGCCGACCAGATCCAGCTCGACGAAGCGCCGCCAATCATGGGTTTTGCCACCCGGGATATGGCGTCATTCAAGGCACCGCTGATACCGGTGCTGGCTCTGATCGAGGGACGACCCGGTCCGGGTTTGGTCGATGTCGAGGCAGGCGTGTTTCGCAAGGTCGATGGACCGATAAACGGCACCGGCGTCGCCGCTGTTTCGGGCGATGGCGCTGATCTCGTCTACAAAGTCGCCGACCATAGAGGAAAACGCTTCCTTCGATTTGAAGGGCGCAATATCGAACCCCGCCAACTCGCCGAGGTCAACAGTTGGTTGGAGGATATCACGTTCGCCACGAGCCACCCGATCAGCTACGCGATGCCGAGCGCCGCACCGGAAGCGCCGCCGCTGACCGGATGGTATCTGACGCCCCCCGACCATGTGCCGGGACGGCGCTACCCTGTGGTCGTCCTGGTCTACGGCGGGGCCTCCTTCAGCCCGATGGCGCCACATCCGCTTTTTGAGCCGCAAACGCCGTTCTATCTTCATCCACAGGTTTTCGCGGCCCAGGGATATGTGGTCTTGATGCCGAGCCTGCCGCTGGATATGGAGGCCACCCCGCTCGATATCCCGGCTCAGC
>JAKSBY010000378.1 GCA_022360855.1 Sphingomonadales bacterium
AACTGTGTTTATATGCTTAGAAACACAGCATAAGGGCCTCTGGGTATATGGCTTCTATTGCTCGAAAGATCTCAGAATTCCCGAACTTATCCTTGTAATCAGACCTTTTCTTGGGACCGATCAGCCACTCCAGGCCATATCAAGAAAGATTTTTATTGCTAATAAATACATTAGCTACTAACTTGATCAACATCAAATAACAAGTGCGATAAGGAGGAAGCGTCACATGCCGGGGAGAATAAGGGAGTATGGGATTGCCATGCTGGCTTCGGGCGCAAGCGTCATTGCGCTCCAGGCCGGTGCGCCGAGCGCGCTCGCGCAGGATCAGGATGAAGACACCGCGATCGATCAAGTCACGGTAGTCGGACGGTCGTCGAGGATCTCGTCCGATCTGTCGTCGGTGCCGGGATCGGTACGCGTCCTGACCGCTGACGAGATTCGCGAACAGTCGCTGTTTACGAACGATCTTGGGGAAATTCTGGATCAAACGATTCCGGGCTACGGCGTTTCGTCGAGCGGCAGTTTCTCCAACTTCAGCCAGAACCTGCGCGGCCGCAAACCCGCCGTCTTCATCGACGGCGTGCCGACAACCGTTCCGCTGCGCGATGGCGGCCGCGACGTCAGGGTGATCAGCCCGGGCGCCATCGGCCAGGTCGAAGTGATCAGCGGCTCGACCGCGGTATTCGGCCTGGGCGGCGCCGGCGGCCTGATCAACTACGCGACCAAGGAGCCCGGAAACGGACCCGCGGAATTTCGCACCGATCTCTCGATCGGCATGTCCTTGACCCACCCGGACGACAGCTTCTTCTATACCGTGCAGCAGAGCGCCGCGGCGCGTGTCGACAAATTCAGCTTTGTCTTCAGCGGTTTCTACGAGGGCTATAACTCGCTGTTTGACGCGAAGGGCGACCGCATACCGCCGGACCCACAGAACCAGGGCGGCATCGCCGATACGGACAGCTATAACCTGTTCGGCAAGATCGGCCTGGACGTGTCGGACGACCATCGCCTCTTCGCGTCCGTCAACTATTACAGCTCGACGCCCAAGACCAAATTCAGGAACGGCGTCGGCGAGTTCGGATCGCGCCCGGCGCCGGCCGTGGAACTGCCGCCGCTCGGCATCGATCAGAAGACCAGCAACCTGGTGACGTCGCTGCGCTATGTGGCCGACGACATCCTCGGCAGCTCGGTCAACCTGCAGGGCTTCTACTCGGAATACGAGGCCATATTCGGCTTCTTCGAGCCTCCCGTGTTCCCGCCGGATGGCGGGCAAAGCCTGATTTCCGCAGAGCGCTACGGCCTGCGTTTCGACGTGATTACGCCTCTTGACTTCGGTGGCGGCAACGGGACGCTGCTCTGGGGCGTGGACTATATCGTCGATACCACGAGCCAGCCGATGGTCGACGGCCGGCTTCTCGTTCCCGAAATGGAGCAGAAGAGCTTCGCGCCTTTCTTCCAGTTGGAGTATCGGCTGTTCGACTGGCTGAACGTGGTCGGCGGCATCCGTTACGAAAACGCCGACATCTCCACCGGAACCTTCACAACGATCGCCATCTTCGACCCATCGCTTCCCGGCGGCGTCACCGTCGGCGCCGGCAAGACGAGCTACGAGGAGGTCCTGTTCAATTTTGGCGTGGTCGTTTCGCCGTTTGCCGCCAATGGCGCGCTGGCGGACGTCGACATCTATGGCGGCTTCTCCCAGGGCTTCACGGTCAACGATTTCGGCCGCGCGCTGAGATCGACGACCGTCAGCTCGATCGCCGAGTTCGAATTCGAGGCGCAAGTCATCGACACCTTCGAAATCGGCCTTCGGCGCGACGGGGAAGTCTTTTCGGCGTCGCTTGCGGCCTTCCAGAGCAAGTCGGAATTCGGTTCGTCATTCAACGCGCTGACCTTGGAATTGCTGCGCGCGCCGGAGAAGGTCTGGGGCCTGGAATTCGCGCTCGACGCCGAGCCCTCCGAGGACTGGAATTGGGGCGTGGCCGTCGCCTGGGTCGACGGCGAAGTCGAAAACGTGACGACCGGCGTGGTCTCGCCGCTCGATACCTCGCGGATCTCACCGCTCAAGGTGACCGCCCATATCGAACACAAGATCAGCGAGAACTTCGCCGTTCGCGGACAGATGCTCCATTCCGGGCGCCAACAGCGCTTCGACAACGAGCAGGTGTTCGGACGCGCCGATGTGGAGGCGTTCACGCTGATCGACCTGTCGGTCTCCGGCAAGGTCGGCCCGGGCACCCTGACCCTGGCGGTTAACAATCTGCTGAATGAATTCTATTTCACGCCGGACGCGTTCCGTTTCGCCAACAACACGCGTTTCACATCGGGGACCGGCGCCATGGGTCGGCTGACCTATACGATCGACTATTAGCGAGGGCGACTATTAGCGAGGGCCGTACCCAGCAAGTAGGCCATAAGTTGACCCGCGGGCTTCGGCCCGCGGGTCTTTGATCCTGCTTCCAGCAAACACGGCCATGCTCAAGAAACTCTACGTCGTGCATAAATGGGCGGGCCTTGCGGTCGCTCTGCTGTTTCTCGGCCAAGCCACGACCGGTATGATGCTCGCCTTCAAGGACGAGCTGCGCGCCCTGGACCGGTCCGGCGCCTTTCGCGTTGCGGCTGAGGGCCAGCGCGCCGACCTCGATTCGATCGTCGGCGCCGTCAAGCGGCATGCGCCGGGTTGGCGGCTCGAGCGGCTTATCGCTCCGGTCGGCGAGACGCAGGTCTTCCTGGCTCGGCTCGTGTCTGAAAACGGGCAGCGCCGTTTCCTGACCATCGACCCCTACACGCTCGCGCCCACGGCGTTCGGCGGATATGCGGCGTTTCCGTTGGAGGCCGCGCTGTTCTTTCACTATAACCTTCTGCTGGGGCCGGTCGGGCGCGTGATCGTCGGGCTTCAGGGCATCCTGCTGCTCGCGATGACGGTCACCGGGCTCGTTCTGTGGTGGCCACGAGGCGGGCTGTTCCTCAAATCCCTGAAGATCGCCTGGACCGCGCCCTATCCGCGGCTGATATTCGACCTGCACCGGGTTCCGGCCGCGTTCGCGTCGGTCCTTTTGATGGTGCTCGCCTTTACAGGAGCGATGATTTCATTCCGCGCCGAACTGACCGCGCTCCTGCCCGCCCCGCCGGCACTGGCGGGCGGGGCGAGTGTTGCCGGCACCGCCGTAAGCATCGAGGATGCGCGCAATCGCGCCGCGGCGGCGGTCGGAAACGCACCATTGAAGGATATCCGGTTTTCAGCGCAAGAGCCGCATGTGGTACGCTTTGTGTTTCATGCAGATAAAACACTAAATCCGCGTGATGCGCATCAGGTCTGGGCGGATCTTGAACGCGGTGGGGTGACCAAGATCTATCCCGCGAAGGCGCGCACCGCCAAGGACCGGTTCTTCGATTGGATGCTGCCGATTCACACCTTGGAATTCCTCGGCATGACGGGCCGGGCCGTCGCTTTTCTGCTCGGGCCCACACTCATGGTCATGACCGTGACCGGGCTTCTGCTTTGGCTCAAGCGCCGGCGGGTGCGAGCCAGGAGAAAAGCGCCGGCCGCTTAGCCTTTCTCTTGCCGTTTGTTGGCCTGCTCCATCAGAACGGCGACATTTTTCTGTTCCGCGCCGGCGGCTTCACCGAGACCCGAAACGACCCCCGCCACATCTTCGGCGCTCTTGTCCTGACCGAGCTTCTTTGCCGCTTCCATCCGGGCAACGACGATCTCAAACGCCTGCACCCCGCGCTGGAGGGCGCTGGTAATCCCGGAGTCCAGCGTATCGAGCGTCCAGGGCCGCTCGGACTCCTGTTCGAAGCGCGCGACCGTGTCTTTCAGAACCGCGCGCGTCTTGTCCCAGTCGTCGATCGGACGCCAGCGGCCGTAAACATGCGCCGCGACGTAGTTCCAGGTGGGAACATCGGGCTCATCGGGATACCAGCGCGGCGAGATATAGGCATGCGGTCCGGCAAACACCGCCAAAACATCGTCGCCGTCGCGCAGCATCCGCCATTGCCGGTTGCCCTTGGCCAGATGCCCGATCAGCCGCCGGCGGCCGTCGGCGCCGTCGAACGGGAGGAGCGGCAGATGCGTCGCCCAGAGCTGCTCGCGGGCGCTGAAAAGCGTCGCGAACGGATAGGCCCGTATCATGGCGGCGATCGCCTCATGGTCCGGCTCATCATAGTATTTCGGTCGATACACAGCGAGTTCCCGACTGAGTCATATTGCATTTTATTATTATATAGTACAATATTTCGCAACAGTAGAACGGGAGTGGCAAATTGGCTGTTTTTTCGGAATACCAGAACTATGACGGGCTCGGGCTGGCGGAACTGGTGCGCCGCAAGGAGGTTTCCGTCGACGACATTATCGACACCGTGTTTCATCTCATCGACGCGCTTAACCCGCAACTGAACGCCATCGTGCGCCCCATGCGCGACGAGGCCGAACGCGACGCCAGCGCCGGGCTGGCCGACAGCGCGTTCACCGGCGTTCCGATCGTGCTCAAGGACGAGTATCTGTCTTACGCCAATGTACCCAACGACCATTCGAGCCGGCTCGGCAGCGGCATCACGCGGCCCTACGATACCTATTTAGTGGAAGCCTACCGCAAGGCCGGCATCCTGATCGTCGCCAAGTCCAACCTGCCGGAGCTCGGCGCCGCCGCGACTACCGATGCCACGCTTTACGGCCCATGCAGCACGCCGTGGGACCCCTCGCGCAATTCCGGCGGGTCGAGCGGCGGGTCGGCGAGCGCGGTCGCCGCCGGAATTGTCCCCATCGGCTACGCCAATGACGGCGCCGGATCGATCCGCATCCCGGCGTCCTGCTGCGGCGCCTTCGGGCTGAAGCCGACCCGCGCGCGCGTATCGACGGGCCCCGACGGGGGCGAATACTGGAACGGCCTCGTCATCGAGCACGCCATCACCCGGTCGGTGCGCGACAGCGCCGCCCTGCTCGACGCAACGGACGGTCAGCGCCCCGGCGACTATTACTGCGCCCCACCCAAGGCTCGGCCCTTCCTGGACGAGGTCGGCGCCGACCCGGGACGATTGCGGATCGGCTTCTCCGCGGCGACGCCGTTCGGCACCGAGGTGTCGCCGGATTGCATCGCGGCGATGGAGGAAACCGCCAAGCTCTGCGAAAGCCTGGGCCATCATGTCGAGGAGGCGGCGCCCGATTTCGACGGGCCGGCCGTTGCCGACGGCATCACCAAGCTGCTGTGCATTCACCTCGCCTATGGCATCGACGAGCTGGCGGAGATGACCGGCCGGACGCCGGGGCCCGACAATGTGGAAGCCGCGACCCTGGAGCTTGCGCGGCGGGGCCGGGAGATTCCGGCGACCGAATTCCTCGGCGTGCTGGAGCTCTTTACCGCGACCGCACGCCGGGTCGTCCCGTTCTGGCAGGAGTATGATCTGCTGCTCACGCCGACGCTCGGCTCGCCGCCGGTACCGCACGGCTACATCTATACCAACGACCCGGATGCGGACCGCTATGTCCGGCGCAAGCTGGAATTCGTTCCCTATACGCCGCTGGCGAACATCGTCGGGTCACCGGCGATGACGGTGCCGCTGTTCTGGAACACCCAGGAGTTGCCCGTGGGCAGTCATTTCATCGGCCGGTTCGGCGACGAGGCGACGCTGTTCCGGCTCGCTGCCCAGCTCGAGGAGGCGCAGCCCTGGTCGCGGCGCCATCCGCCGGTAAGCGCCTGGCGCCTCTGAACGGGCCACCAGACCCGGGTTCAGCCGTTGAAGACGATTTTCATGTCGCTGGCAACGGAGAGGTGGCGCTTCAGGAGGTTTGCGGCCCACTCGTTTTCGCCACGCTCCAGCGCGTCGAGAATCTCCAGGTGCTCGCGGCACGAGGTGCGAATACGGCCGGGTTCGTGAAAGCCGTGATACTCAAGCAGCCGCCGAAGCCGGTTTTGCTGCTGAACCGCCTGAAGGATGAAGCGATTGCCGGAAAACTCGGCCAACATCTCATGAAAATCCGCGTTGATCTCGAACATGTCCGATGCGGAGAGCTTCTTGTCGGCATTTTTCATCAATTGCTGGTGTCGCAGGCGCGCGTGTTGCGCGCTCTTTTGGTTGAAGGAAAAGGTCGGCTCCATAAGACCCGCAGGCTCGACGACTATCCGAAACGCATAGCTCTCATCGCGCGCGGGCTCGGAATCCAGCGCTGGCAGGAAGCGCCACCCATAACCCTGGCTGCGCTCGACGATCCCCTCCCGCGAGAGGCGCGTCAACGTGCGATTCAACTGACTGCGCGTGGTCTTGTACCGGCGCAGGAGATCCGCTTCGGTTTCGAGATCCCCGACCCTGCCCATCACCCGGTCATAGACAATTTTTTCGTACAGCTTTTCGTCGCCCGACTGACCCAGCTTCAACGTATCAAGCGACAACGCCTTGCCCGCCTGGGTCAGGAAAAAGCCGTGATTGGGACGCGCGGCGACGATCTTGCGCTTTTGCAACAGCTTCAGCGCGCCGCGAATCGGTGAGCGCGACACTCCGAAATGCGCGGCGAGTTCGCTCTCCTTGAGGTGCGAATCGGCCGGCATGCCTTTTTTGATGACCAGCTCAACGATCTGGTTGGCCAGATTGATCTGCAGATCGGTCGGCTTTTTGTTTTTTGTCATATTCCCCATCAGGTTCGCACGGGCACGGAACGGCGACTTAATTATATGATTTCTTTATCGAAATATACTTCGCATGTCATGGGCAGATTCCGTCCGGCCCGTGAAGTTAGGGCTTCACATTGTATTTTACAATGATATTATACAAAAGATCTTACGGGGGACCACCGCAATGGCGCGCCAGGGCCACGGCAAAAAACTAACCTATTACGACTGGGGCGCGACGCCGTTCTTCGCGCTGCAGGCGGACCCGCGCGTGAGCTATTGCCTGTATGTTCCCGAAGATTACGAGGAAGACGGCGCGCGGCGATATCACCTCATCATTCTTGTTCACGGCACCGAGCGCGGCGCGGCCACCTATCGGGACGCCTTAGCGGAATTTGCCGTCCGGCATGGCTGCATTGTGCTGGCGCCGCTGTTTCCGGCCAACCTGTGCGGGCCGGGCGATTTGGACAGCTACAAGCTTATCAGCTACCAGGACTTCCGCTTCGATCATTTGCTGCTGCACATGATCGACGAGGTGGCCGCCAGATACCGGCTTGCCGGCGACCGTTTCCTGATGCATGGCTTTTCCGGCGGCGGGCATTTTTGCCACCGGTTTTTCTATCTGCATCCGGAACGGCTGACGGCGGTGTCGATCGGTGCGCCGGGCGTCGTCACGCTACTGGACGAGGAGCGGGACTGGTGGACCGGCGTGCGCAACCTGCAAGCGCTCTTCGGCAAAGCTCTCGATATAGAAGCCATGCGCAAGGTGCGCGTCCACATGGTCGTCGGCGCCCAAGACACACAAACCTGGGAAATCACGATTCCCGAAGGATCGCCGTGGTGGATGCCGGGTGCCAATGATGCGGGCACGACGCGTATCGAGCGTCTTCGCAGCCTGGAGAAGAGCTTCCGGCAGCATGGCATCGACGTTGCTTTCGATACCGTCCCCAGGGTCGCGCATGACGGTTGGAAGGTTCTTGGGCCCGTGAAGGCCTTCTTCGCGTACGCGTTGGCCTCAGAAACCTAGTTTTTTATAAAGTGAGAAGCCATATGAGCGGTTTTCGATTCATTAAAATTGAGGGAGACGCACGTTCACGGGGCGAAAGCTATGGCCGGCAGGCGCGTGACCTGATTGCCCGCGCGGTCGAGCTTTACGGGAAAGGCTTCCGGCAACGGGGACACGACTGGAGCGATGTGATTTCGGTCGGCGCCGCGTTCGGGCAGCGCATAAAGGCCATCAGCAGCGACATGTATATGGAGCTCGAAGGCATCGCCGCGGGCGCCGGCCGCGAGGTCGGCGAGATCGTCGCTCTGAACGCGAGGACCGAGCTTCTCTACGGAACCGGCCTCGCCGCCGCCGCCGACGCCCAATCGCTTGGCGGCGAAGGGTGCACGGGCGCCATCGCGCTGCCGGTCGCGACCCGCGACGGCCATGTTCTGCACGGGCAGAATTGGGATTGGCGCAAGGAATCGGCCGAATTCACCATTCTGCTGCATATCGAGCCGGATACCGGCCCCAGCATCCTGACCCTGGTGGAGGCGGGCACGCTCGCCCGTTGCGGCCTGAACTCCGAAGGACTGGCGGTAACGGGAAACTTCCTGAAAGGCGCCGACGACTTCAACCCCAAGGGCGTGCCGGCGCCTTTCATACGCCGAAAGATTCTGATGTCGTCCAATTTCCACGATGCCATGGCGGCGATCATTCGGGTGGAGCGGTCGTTTTCCATAAATGTCATGGTGTCGGACGGCGCCGGCGGGGCGATCAATTTCGAGACGACGCCGGAAAAGCTGTTCTGGATCCGCGCGGAGAATGGCCTCCTGGTCCATTCCAACCACTTCAAATCGCCGGGTGCACTGGCGACGCTTCAGGACCTGGCGCTTCATGTAACGCCCGATACGCTTTATCGCGACGTTCGCGTGCGCGAGCATCTGGAACGCCGCCGCGGCGATATCGTAATCGACGATTTCAAGGAGGCGCTGGCCGACAAATATGGCGCGCCCTACAGCGTCTGCAGAGACGCCGCCGAGGGGCCGGGCGGCGAGAGCGCGGCCACGCTCGCCACGGTCGTCATGGACGTCACCGCGCGGGAGATGTCTGTCGCGGCGAA
>JAKSBY010000566.1 GCA_022360855.1 Sphingomonadales bacterium
TATCCGCCGGCGTCTCCGCATTGGTGCGCACGCCCATGCTGCGGTCCGCATCCGCCCATTCCATCAGATGCGCGAAATCGCCGGCCAGTTCCGGCTGGATAGTCGCCACCTCGCCGAGCATCACCTCGCCGGAGGCGCCGTCGATAGTGATGGTCTCGCCCGCCTTGACCGTGCGGCCCAAGGCCGTCATCTCCTGCGCTGCCATGTCGATATAGAGCCCGCCAGCGCCGGAGACGCAGGGCCGGCCCATGCCGCGGGCGACGACGGCGGCGTGGCTGGTCATGCCGCCGCGCGAGGTGAGGATGCCCTTGGCCGCATGCATGCCGTGAATATCCTCGGGGCTGGTCTCGATGCGCACCAGGATCACGGCCTTGCCCTGGGCGGCGAGCTTCTCCGCCTCGTCGGCGTCGAACACGACCTGGCCCGAGGCGGCGCCGGGAGAGGCGGGAAGCCCGCGGGCGATCACGTCGCGCTCCGCCTCCGGGTCCAAGGTCGGGTGCAGGAGCTGGTCCAGCGCCTCGGGATCGACGCGGAGCACCGCCTCATCCTTCGAGATCAACCCCTCCTCGGCCAGCTCCACCGCGATCTTAAGGGCAGCCTTGGCGGTGCGCTTGCCCGAGCGGGTCTGCAGCATCCAGAGCTTGCCCGACTGCACGGTGAACTCGATATCCTGCATGTCGCGGTAGTGCCGCTCCAGCCGGTCGAACACTCCGGTAAGCTGTGCGTAGACATCGGGCAGCACCTCCTCCATGGAGGGCGCCTTGGAGCCCGCCGCCTCGCGCGCGGCCTTGGTCAAAGGCTGCGGCGTGCGGATGCCGGCGACCACATCCTCGCCCTGGGCGTTGACCAGGAACTCGCCGTAATAGGCGTTGTCGCCGGTCGACGGATCGCGGGTGAAGGCGACGCCGGTGGCCGAATCCTCGCCCATATTGCCAAACACCATGGCCTGTACATTGACCGCCGTGCCCCAATCCTCGGGGATATTGTGCAGCCGGCGATAGGTCTTGGCGCGCTCGATCTGCCACGAGCCGAACACCGCGCCAATGGCGCCCCAGAGCTGGTCGTTGACGTCGTCCGGGAAGGGCCGGCCGAGCACCTGGGCGGTCTTGGCCTTGAAGGCAGTGGCCAGTTGGCGCCAGTCCTCGGCGTCGAGGTCGGTATCCAGATGGACGCCCTTCTCTTCCTTGTGGATCTCCAGCAGGTCCTCGAATTCATGGTGCTCGACGCCCAGCACAACGTCGGAATACATCTGCACGAAGCGGCGGTAGGAATCCCAGGCGAAACGGGCGTCGCCGGATTTCGCCGCCAGCCCCGCCACCGTGGCGTCGTTGAGGCCGAGATTCAGCACGGTATCCATCATACCCGGCATCGAGACCCGCGCGCCGGAGCGCACCGAGACCAGGAGCGGGTTGGCGGGATCGCCAAAGCGCGCGCCGGTCAACGCTTCCACCTGGGCGATGCCTTGCGCGACCTGGTCCGCAAGCGCGTCCGGATACGCTTCGCCGTGGTCGTAATAATGGGTGCAGACCTCGGTGGTGATGGTAAAGCCCGGCGGCACGGGCAGGCCGATATTGGACATCTCAGCCAGATTGGCGCCCTTGCCCCCCAAAAGTTCCTTCATCCCGGCCCGGCCCTCCGCCGTCCCGTCCCCGAACGTATAGACCCATTTGGTCATCGGCTTTCGTTTCCTTCTCCTGTCCCCCTCACCCTGCCCTCTCCCTCCAAGGGAGAGGGTTTTTGAGCGAGGGCGAGGTCTTCCTCATGTTCCCTCTCCGCTGGGAGGAGAGGGCTTTTTCCGCAACTTTCCCTCTCCCCTGGGGGGAGAGGGTTAGGGTGAGGGGGCTCACCCCTCGATCTTGGAGAAATCCGCCACCGTGCGCATCACGGTACGAATTTCCGATAGCAGATTGAGCCGGTTCTCGCGCAACGCGGCATCCGGCGCGTTCACGGTCACCTCGTCGAAGAAGCTGTCCACCGGCGCACGCAGAGAGGCGAGCGCGGTCATGGCGTCGGCGAAGTCCTCCACCGCCACCGCCGCCTCCATCTCGCCGCGCGCCGCGCCGAGGCGTTCGTAAAGCGTCTTCTCCTGCGGCTCGCGCAATAGCTTGGCGTCGACCGCGCCGTCGTATTTGCGGCCGTCGTTCTTCTCCTCGATGCGCACGATATTGGCGGCGCGGCGGTAGCCGGTGAGCAGGTTGGCGCCGTCCTCGGTCTTCAAGAACTCTTGCAAGGCCACAACACGCGCCAGCAAGCGCACCAAATCATCCTCTCCGCCCAGAGAGAACACCGCGTCGATCAGGTCATGCGGCACCCCCTTCTCACGCTGCTGGACCTTCAGACGGTCGGCGAAGAAGGCGAGGAGCGCCTCGTCCGCCAGCTTGCCCAGCGAGACACGCAGACCGTTCTCCACAATCAGCCGGATGACACCCAAGGCCGCGCGGCGCAGGGCGAAGGGATCCTTGGAGCCGGTCGGGCGTTCGTCGATGGCGAAGAAGCCGACAAGCGTATCCAGCTTTTCGGCCAGAGCGACGGCGACCGAGACCGGCACGGTCGGACACGCATCGTCAGGGCCTTTGGGGGCATAGTGCTCACAGATGGCTTGCGCGACTTCGGGAGCCTCGCCTTGCGCTGCGGCGTAGTAACTCCCCATCAAACCCTGAAGCTCCGGGAATTCGCCGACCATCTCGGTGACCAGATCGGCCTTTGAGAGCTTGGCTGCGCGGCGGACCTGCTCCACGTCGGCGTCGGGGATGTATTCTTTCGCGATGTGGATCGCGAGCTTTTCGATGCGCTCCACGCGCTCGGCCACGGTGCCGAGTTTTTCGTGGAAGACGATCTCGCCGAGCGCCGGCAGGCGGTCTTCGAGCTTGGTTTTGAGGTCCTGGTCCCAGAAGAATTTGGCGTCGGACAGCCGCGCGGTGAGCACGCGTTCGTTGCCCGCGGCGATGGCCTTGCCGCCGTCGCTCGCCTTGATATTGGCGATGGTGATGAAATTGGGCGCCAGATTGCCGGTCTTGGGATCGCGGAGCGCAAAATACTTCTGATGGCTGCGCATGGCCGTGGTCAGGACTTCCGGCGGCAGCTCCAGAAAGGCGTCGTCGAAGCCGCCCAGAAGCGCCACGGGCCATTCCACCAAGCCGGTCACTTCGTCCAAGAGCGCCGGATCGTCGATCAGCTCCAGCCGGTGACGCTCCGCGAGCCCCTTGGCCTCCTCATGGATCGCCTCACGCCGGTCCATCTGGACGAGCACGACCTTGTGCTTGAGGAGCTTGGCCTTGTAGTCCTTGTAGTCCTTGACCGCGAAAGGTTCGGGCGCCAGGAAGCGGTGGCCTTGGATCTGATTACCGCTATCAATATTCCAGGCGGTCAAAGGAACCACTTCACCATCAAACAGGCACAAGATGGAGCGCAGGGGACGCACCCATTGCAGGCGGCCATCGCTCCATCTCATCGATTTAGGCCAAGGGAAGTTGAAGATCGTTGAAAGGACAATCTTGCCTAAGACACGAGCGGTCGGCAGACCTTTTTTCTCAATCTTCGCGTAAAGGAACGTCCCCTTCTTTTCCTCCCTCTCTTCGAGCTGATCGCGGGTCAGGCCCACGGAGCGCAGGAAGCCCTCGACGGCCTTATCCGGTGCATCGGCGCGGGGGCCGCGGCGTTCCTCGGAGATATCCGGCTGGGCCTCGGGCAAGCCCTCGACCACCAGGGCCAGTCGGCGCGGCGTCGAGTAAGCTGCCATGGAGGAGAACTCCAGGCCGGCTTCCTTCAGGGCGGCGGCCATCAGCCGCTGCAAATCCTCCCGCGCGCGGGGCTGCATGCGGGCGGGGATTTCTTCTGACAGGAGTTCGAGCAGGAGTTCGGCCATGGCTTACACTCCCTGCCCAGCCGTCATGCCCGTGCAAACGGGCATCCAGTCCGGCGTCGACATGGATTCCCGCTTTCGCGGGAATGACAGATTGATGATCACTGGCCGGTCTCCCAGCCATTGTGGGCCATCCAAGCCTCGCAGGCGGCTTTGGCCAGCGCGCGGACGCGGCCGATATAGGCTTGGCGCTCCGTCACCGAGATCACGCCGCGCGCATCCAGGAGGTTGAAGACGTGGCTAGCCTTGATGCACTGGTCGTAGGCCGGCAGCGGCAGGCCGGCCTGAAGCGCCATCTGGCACTCCGCCTCCGCGTCGCGGAAATGCCGGGTCAGCACATCCGTCGTCGCATGCTCGAAATTATAGGCGGAAAACTGCTGCTCGCTCTTCAGGAAAACGTCCCCGTAGGAGACGCCGGCACCGTTGAAATCCAGGTCGTAGACATTGTCCACGCCCTGCACATACATGGCCAGCCGTTCTAGTCCGTAGGTGAGTTCGCCGGTGACCGGCCGGCAGTCGAAGCCGCCGACCTGCTGAAAATAGGTGTATTGGGTGACCTCCATGCCATCGCACCAGACCTCCCAGCCGAGGCCCCAGGCGCCGAGCGTCGGGCTCTCCCAGTCGTCCTCCACAAAGCGGATATCGTGCTTGAGGGCGTCGATGCCGAGGGCCGCGAGGCTCTTCAGGTAGATCTCCTGCATGTCTTCAGGCGAAGGCTTGAGCACCACCTGGAACTGGTAGTAGTGCTGCAGCCGGTTGGGGTTCTCGCCGTAGCGGCCGTCGGTGGGGCGCCGCGAGGGCTGCACATAGGCCGCCTTCCAGGGATCGGGCCCGAGCGCGCGCAAGGTGGTGGCCGGATGAAACGTGCCGGCGCCCATCTCCAGATCGTAGGGCTGCAGGATGACGCAGCCCTGCTCCGCCCAGAACCGTTGTAGGGTGAGGATCAGCGCCTGAAAGGACGGCGGCTGTGTTTTTTTTGCGTCGGCCATGTTTGGGGATTCGGTGCTGCCCGCGACTCCCTGAAAATCGCGGGCGGACAGTAGCTTCCAGCCGGGGCCGAATCAACCCGGAGCAAAGCGACTTGAGTGGGATCAAGGTCGCCCGGCCCAAAATGTCTGATAGGATGCACGACCCCTGAAATCGGAGACGACGGATGACCGGAGACCACCCTTTTATCGACCGGCTCAAGGGACAGCTCGACGAGCTTGCCGAGGAGCTCGACAAGCTGGAGGCCCAGAGCCGCAAGTACGACGCCAAGATGAAAGCCGAATACGACAAGCGCGCCGAAGAATTCAAGGAGCTGCTGGACGAGGGCAAATCCAACTTCGAGGCGTTTCGCGAGATGTCGGAGCGCGAGCTCGATCAGGTGAAGGACAATCTGGAATTCACCGCCAAGGCGCTGAGGAACTCGTTCCACTACTTCATGTCGCATTACAAACACCGCGACGACTAGGCTGCGGCGCCGCAAGCCGCCCGATTCGAGCCCAACCGCGAAAAAATTGCCGTCCTGGCTAGGCAAGAGTAGCCGCCCGTTGGTCCCCGATGCCGCCCGGACTCCGCTCTTTCTTTAATTTTCCTTTTAAAATCAACGCTTTAGCGCATTGCCAAAACTGGCACGCCGCTTGCTAATGATTCTGTGGAACACCAGCGCCCCCCAAGGCGTGAAGGGAAAGCAAAGGAGAGTCATTATGACCTTTTCGATCAACACCAATGCCAGCGCGCTGAATGCGCTGCAGACATTAAGTCTGACCAACCGGTCATTGGACGAGACGCAGAACCGGGTCAATACGGGTCTTGAGGTTCGCAATGCCAAGGACAATGCGGCCGTGTTCGCCATTGCGCAGAACCTGCGGGCGAATTTCGAGGGCCTCGATGCCGTCAAGCAGAGCCTGGACCGGTCGATCTCGACCGCGGATATCGCGCTGGCGGCGACCGAATCGATCGCCGATCTTCTGATCCAGATGAAGGAAAAGGTCGTCGCGGCCGCCGATGTCGGCCTGGACGCCTCCAGCCGCGACGCGCTCAGGCAGGACTTCGAGTCCCTGCGCGACCAGATCGGCATTATCATCTCCAACGCCGAATTCAACGGCACCAACCTGCTCGACGGCAATGGCGACATCGTCACGGCGATCACCAATGCCAGCGCGACGCAGACCATCTCGATCTCGCATCAGGATCTCTCGCTCGGCGCCGGCACGTCGCCGGGTACGATCATCCTGCTCGGCGCCGCTTCGACCTTTGCTTCGGCGGGCGACGCCGCCACGCTGGTCACCGCTATCGACAGCTCGATCACCGCGGTAAGCTCGTCGATGACGGCCTTGGGCGCCGGCGCTCGTGCGATGGAGAACCAGCGGATCTTCGTCGACAAGCTGTCCGACACGATCGAAGCCGGCATCGGCAATCTGGTGGACGCCGACCTGGCCCGCGAGAGCGCGCGGCTGCAGTCGCTCCAGGTGAAGCAGCAGCTGGGCGTACAGGCGCTCTCGATCGCCAATGCGCGGCCCCAGGTCATCCTGAGCCTGTTCTCCGGCTAAACCCCCTTCAGCTTTCCCTCCGAACGGACGGGCCCGGCATAACCGCCGGGCCCGTTTGCGTGTCTGCTTTCGACCGAAAGTGCTTGACCAGGGCCTAATGCGCCTTGCGTTTGTTTCGACTTGTCATCGCGAGGCCCCGTGAGAACTGAGGCGAGTTCGCGGCCGGGCACACAGCTAATCAGGTACCTAATCAGGTATCTGTCACCGTATTTCGGGCTAAGGCGTTTTATGTCTAGGCCGACTCGTCATTGCGAGCGGAGCGAAGCAATCTCCCTTAAGTACCAGGTACTTTAGACGCCAGACGCTAAAGTACCTGGTACTTAAGGGAGATTGCCGCGTAGCTGACGCTCCTCGCGATGACGTCTCGGGGTTCGAACCGCTGTGCATCAGAAACTACTCGCGCAAGTCCGGAACCGATCCGCGGGTTTCGCGGCTTCCGTTGTCATTGGCCGGCCCGACCATTCTGGCCAGGCTTCGCCCAGCATCTGCGAGGGGATCCTTAACGTCGAGAAACATCAACACGGTGAACAGGGAAATCGGCCCGCGTACGACCATAAGCCCATCTCTCTCCGTATTTGCGAATGCGTCTTATTATTATTTATAGAAAATCCGCACGCAGTCAAGCGCGTTTCCACATTGGCCGCGGGTGGAAAGCCCTCGGGACGGTGAGCTGATGGAGAAAAACTAAGCGTGCTGATCGAGCGAGATAGAGGTCGGCGCGGCCGCCGGTGCGGGCGGGCGCATTTGCGCATTGCCCTGGTAGGACGAGACCGGGCGGTTGCGCTTTTCGACTTCGCGGCCGACGGCGCGTACGATGCCTTCCGAGACCGTCTTGAGACGGAGCACGAGCCGGCCATGCGCCTTGAGCGCCGCCTCGAAGGTCTCGATCGCTCCCTTGAGCTCGGCCTTGTCGTCGTCGGTCAAGGCCCCGAGCGCGTCCTTGTTGATCCTGAGCGCCCCGACGGCCTTTGTGTAGGCGGTGCTCAAACGGCGCTTCTCCGCCTCGAACGCGCTGAGGCCGGAGGGGCGCTTGCGCTTTAAGAGGTCGGATTCCTGTTCGATCAGCCGCGTGAGATCGCGGGTGATCTGGAGGAACTGCTGGACGCCTGCGGGCGCCGGCGGTGTCGATAGGTCCTGGACCGGGGCGTTCATTGCTCAGATCTCCTGCGCAGCGAGCAGTTCGCGGTACACCGAATCGGCGATGCCGATACCGCCGCCACGGGCAACCGATTTGCCGATCTCGTCCACCATGAAACCGCGGAAGATGGCCTCGGAATGGCCGCCGCCGAACTCGCCGTCGGTGGCCACGGTGGAGAACATCGGCGCCAGCATCTGGGCGATGATCAGCGCCTCGAAGGATTCGGCGGCCTGGCGGGCCGCGATCTCGCGCTTGGTCGTCGGCGCCTTGGCGGCGTCGATCGCGCGCGCCGCCTCGGCGGTTTTGGCCTGCGCGGTGTGGAACTGCGCCGTATTGAGGAAATTGAGCTCCATCACATGGCCTCGATTTCCGCCTGCATGGCACCGGCGGCCTTGATCGCCTGGAGGATGGTGATCATGTCCCGGGGCCCCACGCCGAGCGCGTTCAGCCCGTCCACCAGATCCTGCAAACTGACCCCGGAGGAGACGATGGCCAGCCGCTCGTTATCCGCCGTATCGATGGCCACCTCGGTGCGCGGCACGACTTCGGTCTGGCCGCCTTCGGAGAACGGCGTCGGCTGCGAGACCTGCGGCGTTTCGGTGACGCGGATGGTGAGGTTGCCTTGGGCGATGGCGACGGTGTTGATCTTGACCTCGCTGCCCATGACGATGATGCCGGAACGTTCGTCGATCACCACGCGGGCCGGCTGATCGGGGGTGACTTCCAGCTGCTCGATGGAGCTCAACAGATCGA
Source organism: Sphingomonadales bacterium (assembly GCA_022360855.1). Taxonomy (GTDB): domain Bacteria; phylum Pseudomonadota; class Alphaproteobacteria; order Sphingomonadales; family JAKSBY01; genus JAKSBY01. The sequence goes on from JAKSBY010000566.1 coordinate 8,288, forward strand.
ACATGGCGACCGGCGTGTTGGCCGGCCGGCTGAGGCGCACTGTTGCCGGATCCAGGGGCACCGCGAGCGAGGCGCCGAGGTGGTTGTTGATGGCCTGGGCGATGCGCTTGGCCGTGGTGAAGTCCGGGTTATAGAGCGACAGGTGGATGCGCTGCATGCCGGCGAATTCGAAGGCCAGCTCGCGTTCGACAATGGCGCCGTTGGCGATGCGGCCGGAGGTCGGCACGCCCTGGGTGATCGACTCGGCGTCGCCGCCGGCGGAGAATCCGGCCACCGCGACCGAACCCTGGGCAACGGCATAGACCTCGCCGTCGGCGCCCATCAGGGGCGTGACCAGAAGCGTGCCGCCGCGGAGGTCTTGCGCGTCGCCCATGGCGCTGACCAGAACGTCGACCCGGGATCCCTGGCGGGCGAAGGCCGGCAGATGGCCGGTGACCATGACCGCGGCGACATTGTCGGTCTGCATGTTGGTGCCGCGGGTATTCAGCCCCAGCCGCTCCAGCATGGCCTCCAGGCTTTGCCGGGTGAACGGCGAGTTCCGGAGCGAATCCCCGGTGCCGTTGAGGCCGACGACGAGGCCGTAGCCGACGAGCTGGTTTTCCCGCACGCCTTCGACGGCAACGATATCCTTGATGCGCGAGGCGGCCTCGGCGGGACGGATGTCAACAACCGACAAGACGCAAAGCGCCACGGCCAACACGACATGCCGGGCGGCCCACCGAGCGGCAAAAAGAGCCGAATTCCAATCTGTTCTGCGCAATCGCATCTGTTGCCCTTAACCTTCTGTTTACGACATAGGGACTAATTCATAATTCTCTTAGCGAAAATCGTGCCAACTCGGGCGAAACAAAAAATCGAACGAAAACAACGAGTTGGCAGATGGACATCGGGACGCGCCACCTTAAAGCGGCGCAAAAGA